>JAIYBD010000117.1 GCA_027488715.1 Bacteroidota bacterium
CATATTGCCATTGGAAAACCAAACATAGCAATAAGTGTCCAAGCTAAATCCCAATATGTCGTTTTTCTGTTGTATCGTGTGTTAAAATGTCCAACTCTATAATACTTGTCTAAAGTAACTGGGTATGTGTTAGTCGTCAGTTTTATTAAGTGTCTGCTTGCCTGTAAAAATATATAAGCGGTTGCTGGAAAATAAAGTAATGTCAAGCTATTTGTCCCTGAAGGAAAGGTGTAGTTAATGTTAGATTGTCCGAGTAAGTATGAAACAATTACCAATGTCAAGCAAGTAGAGAACAAGAACCAATTGATTTTTGGTATGTCAATGCGTCTGTTGTATGAAGATAAAATTAGCATCATATAACCAATGCCAAGTATCGCAAAACTTGTCGCCCTTTCTTTTTGTCCATTTGATAAAAGTCCGATTAATAACAAACAAGCAGGAATGATTAAGATTAAATAGTCCCAAACACTAATGCGATTTATTTTCAATTCATGTTTTCCGTCCTTGTCTATTTGTGTGGGTTTGCGCTTTCTATAAATGTCAACAATAAGCTCTGTCGCTGGTCCAAAACAAACTAAGATTATGCAGAGAATTCCTAATGTCGTTAATGCTGTCATTTAATGTATTGTTGTCGTCCTAAGGTTACACATAACGTTTTCGGGCTTTGCGTTCGGGCGAAGCCTGACGCAAAACCCGTGTTATGCCCAGTTGTTCTTGTCATACGCTTTTATTAAACATCGTTTTTAAATCTGTCCGCCTACACCAACAAACTACACCAATTGTCAAAAGTAAAAGTATATGATTTAGTGTCGAGTTGTTGCAATTGTCAGTATATATTGAACCGGAATAGTCGTGAAAATGCCAAGGAAATATTTTGTCAATTGTCGGCAAACTAAGTCCAAGTTGTTTGTTTATAATGCCAGGCGAAAGGTCAACCAAGTCAGGAAAAATGCAGCCAAGAAATGAAAGTCCCATAATTAAACGATACCTTTTATTTGTCAGCCAAGTTGTAGTCAATATCATTGTCAAGCCAATAATAGCGTCAAGTTTAGAGTTGACTGGATAACAATGCGGTATATAGTCCAAGGCTCCGTGTGAAATATGTCCAACGGTAAATGCAAATATACTTGTCCAAATAACATTTCTTGAAGTCGTTGATTGCTCAATTCTTTTTGTGTCTGTCAACAATACTGCGACACTAATTGCTGTTGTCGTATGGAATATTACGTTCATTTTGGTGTCGTCTTACAATTGGGCATAACGTTTCGCGGCTTGGCGTTCGGCCACGAAGTGGCTGACGCTAAGGTGCTGTTAGCGGTAGTTTTTCTTAGTCTGCCCACATTACAATTGTTTTTAAGTGTTGCCATTTTCCTTCTTCAAACTTATAAATTTCAGTTGCATTTCTCCAAGTCATATCATAAATAATCTCTACTTCTGTCAAGTCTGTATTGAATTTTAAACTGTTTATTTTATATGGAACTAAACCTCTGTCCATTTTATCCCATGTGGCTGGTAGCATAACAAATTGTCCAATAAAACTCATTTTGTTTTTATATTCTTCTATGAGTTTCTCAGCTTTCTTGAGTTTAGATTTTTTAAATTTCTCTTTGTCCTTCAAATATTCTTTTACTGTCGGATTTTCAAAAGGACTTGACCCAATAAACTTTAATATCTCATAGATTGCCTGGGAGTTATATAAAATTGGCCTAAGGTTTTTTAGTGTTGTTGACGCAATAAATTTGTTCGTAAAGGTCAGTTCTTTATTGTCAATAAATGTCTTTGGAAAATATGGCTGAAGAAAGAAGTAAATTGTCGTTTCGTGCCTTTGTCTATCGGGCAGAATCAAATTGAAAAGGTCTGAAATTTTCTTCAATGTGTCATTCTCAACTGATTTTGTGAAATCTGCTTGTGTCTTTTCATAATAGCTGAAAAATATTTTTTCTAATTCCGCTGTTTGGTTGTTTTTATAGTAATTGTCAAGTTGTTGACTTGTTACTTGTGAAAAAACAGTCAAACCGAAAAGCAAAAAGCAAATCGTCATTATTAGTTGTCGAAAATTTAGATTATGTGGTTCTCCTATTGTCATTTCATTTATATTTCTTGGTCATCCTAAAATTACCGCTAACGTTTCGCGGCTTGGCGGTCGGCGGAGTGAAACGACGCTGACGCCAAGGTGCTGTTATAGGCTGTTCTTCTTCTCATTTGATCATTTCTCCATTTTCGTCATAGTCCCAACCTCTGTCGGGAAAGCCATTTTCATTATAGGTTTGATAATGTCCATAGTTCTTACCGTTTAAGAAATACTCAATTGAAGAAATTGCTCCGTTGTCATGGTAATAAATGACTACTCTGAACTTTCTATCTGGTTCAATAATTTGTTCATTGTTAATTTTTCCAAGTCGTGTGTACTCTCTCGAAATAATTACTCGTCCATAGGAATCAAAGACTGTTTCGAATTGAGGTTGAACTCTGTTGTAAACGAAATTTAATGAATCTTCTGTTTTATAAAAGTCGTCTATAAGTATTGTCTTCCAGCTTTGTTCTATTGTAGAATCAAAATAAAGTCTTGAAACATTACAAGGCTTTCCATTCAAGTAATAGTCTTCATCGTAAATTTGTCCTGACGGATAAAACCACTCAGATTTTCCATCTAAAGTGTCGTTTATATAGAACTGCTTGCAAAATAAAACACCGCTTGGATACCAAATTTTTCGCTCGCCATTAAGTTTCCCGTTCAAATAGGTTTCTTCGATTTCTTTTTGTCCATTTGAATAAAGTTCTAAATGCTTTTCGTTCTCATACTTTTTTTCGGGATGTTGGTATAATTTTCTTAATTGACGTAGTTCATAGAAGCCGTATTCATATTTCCAATCTCTTAATTCATTTGATTCCTTATATTTTTCATTTCTGTCGCAGGCTAGAATAGCAATTCTACCATTTATGGTTTTGCCGAATAAGATCCATTCTTCACCTCTGGAAATTCCAATGTCACAGGATGAATTCTTAGCGTATTCTAAAACTTGTCCTATTTTATTTCCTTTAAATAATTCGAGGATTTTTATTGTTAATTGTCCAATTGTCTCGTAATCATTTTTTGAAGGCTTTTTGAAGTCTTGGTCGTCTATGATTTTTACGTACGCAATGAAGTCATACTCTTTTAATTGTGGTAAACTGTCAATTCTTAAAAAAGGATCTGAACAGATGCAGGCTTGGGTCTTCTGTCCAAATAGAACTGTCCCTAAAACCAATGTCAATATTTTAATATGTCGTCTCAGAGAATAGCCTATAACGTTTTGCAGATTGGCGATGGGCGGGCCTTTCAGCACAAAAGTTTGTTCGGAGAACTGAACTTTCGGCTACCACAAAACTGTCAAGCGGAGACGAAACCCCGCCTATTGCCAATGTGCTGTTATGTGTAGCCTTTCTTTCAGTCATTGTCAATTGTCGGTGTTGTAAAGTTAATTGTTTCCATAATTGGTGGAAGTCCTTTTTCTATTTTAGTTTCAAATTTTAAGCTGTCATTTGTCTTTGATAAAACGAATTTCTTTTGTGTCGTCAACAACCAGTTATATAAAACTTGAACCGTGTCTGGTAAGTCGCTAAGTGGTGAAGTAATACGTTTTATTTTGTCACCGTAGTAAATGAATAATTCTGTCGAAAGGTCGTCAAGTGTGCTGCTGTATGTTGTGTCCAATTGCTTATAATTTATGTTTTCAAATTTAATGTTTATTGTGTCAAATAAAGTTCTGTCTATTGAACCAATATAGAAGCCATTGTTGCCAGTGTATTTAATACCTTGATATTTTACTGTCAAACTACTGTCGATTGAAAATACTTGGATGGGGCATTGTCCATAACAACCACCTGTCGCAAAAACAATTTTATGAATTTCGTTTTGTCGTTGGAGCTTAACCTTTTTGTCATTGCACGAAAATGTCGATGCGATGATTATTAAAAGTATTATTATTCGTGTCGTCATAAGGTTACACATAACTATCTTATATACGCCACTTCTTCTCTTCAATGGGGTTGAATTTGTTGAACTGGAGTAGGATCGTTTCGCTTATGCAAAGTAGTCGAAAATTTCTATAAATCATCAAATGGAGAACGAATTTTTTGTAAACTCTTGGTGCTTACATGCGTGTAAATCTCCGTCGTGCGGGAACTGCTATGCCCCAGTAACTCTTGAATGTACCGCAAATCCGTGCCATTCTCCAATAAATGGGTGGCATAACTATGACGTAACCAATGCAAACTTACCGGTTTGTTAATTTTCGCCTTCTCAACCGCTCTCGTTAATACCAATTGTAAACTTCGTTCACTGTATTTCTCCCCCGCCACCTGCCCCTCAAATAACCAAACCCTAGGACGATAGGCCTTGTAGTAATCCCTCAACATCTCAATCATCTTTTCCCCAATCGGAACTACCCGGTCTTTCTTCCCCTTGGACTGTTGAATAAACAACAGCTGCCGGTCCGATAATACATCCTTCAAACGAAGTTGGAGCAACTCCCCCCTTCTCAATCCGCAAGCATAAATCAAACTCAACATCGCACGATGCTTGATATTGGTAGGTTTCTCCAAAATTAATTTCACCTCTTGCTTACTCAATACATTCGGAAGGCGCTTCTCCCGCCTCGGTCGTTGAATAACATCGATCTCCATCACCTTCTGAAAACGATGCTTGTAAAACAATTTTACCGCATTAATCACCTGGTTCTGATAACTCAACGAAAGCCCCCGCTGCAAAATGTAATCGGTACAAAATTGCTCCACATGCCGGTGAGTTAATTCCTCCAACGCCACCCCTTCAAAAAAATGAAAAAATACCCGCAACGCATCCAAATACGTTTTTACCGTATTCTCACTGTACCGTTTGAAAACAAGTTTCTTCCTAAAATCCTCTAAAGCTAATTCATGCATCCCTTTTCCATTTGAACGCAAACCTATACCACCTCCAAGCCCAAAGCCGTATCGTAAACGTTTATAAACGTTTCAAAACGGATAAATTTCCCACCCAACTCCTTCAAATAAATCGCAAATCCGAAAGTTCACGCCCAATTCCTTGAATCCCTTGAATAATTTTTTCAGTTTGTTTTGGAGATGGACGCTTTACCCCTCTAACGTATTGCGATAATAACGTTGGATTCATGCCAATTCTTTGAGCTAAAAAACGAGCGTTGAGAACTTTGTAATACTGGAAAAATTGCTTCAAATCCAAATTCAATCTTAAATCGGAAACCTGAATGGGTTCAACATCATCCTCTTCCAAAAATAAATTGATCGCCTCTACCAAATGGCTAACCAACTCAGGAATATTCGCTCCCGTCGAAAAAACACCCCAATCATTCGCATAGGCCGAAAATCCAGTATCCGTTTTTTCAACCGTAATTTCAATTTTCTTCTTTCCGTTGATCATCTCCATCCAATTTTTATCCCAGCCTGCTTAAACAATTTTTTAGCTAACCCTTTTCCCAATTCCTGACTTCCATGATTCGGGAAAATAATGACGCCTTGCTTATTCGGATGCCTCAATTTTACATGTGAACCTTTTTGCGAAACAACCTGCCAACCATCCTTCAAAAGCCATTGAAACGCCTGAGAACATTTCATCGTAAAGGTAAATTAAAATTTACTTTTTTGTTGGCTTTCGCTCATCAATATTTTCCATCGTCGGAAAAACAGTTCTTTCCTAAAATCCTCTAAAGCTATTTCATGCATCCCTTTTCCATTTGAATGCAAACCCATACCACCTCCAAGCCCAAAGCCGTATCGTAAACGTTTATAAACGTTTCAAAACGGATAAGTTAAAAAAAAGTTGGTTCCAATTTCGGGGATTGTTTTTTTTGAAATAAAAAAATTGGAAACGATTGAAACGGCTCTACCCCTTAACTTTACTTTCGGGGAGGGGTTGGACTTGTCCCGTTTGAAAATAACTAATTTTTCCCAATTCAATTTTTTTGAACCCTAGTACGGTTCATAAGTTTTCGTCACCTTTTCAAGTTTCATATGGTGTCTTCGATTCGAAGGGCGAAGGGCGGGCCCTTAGTTAAGTCGAAGGGAGGAAAAATCGAATGGTAAATTCTAGCTCTTATGACTTGAAGAACTAACTCTTGATTTATGGTATACCTGTTCAGTAGCTTACTCCCGTTCCGCTTCACTAAATGCAAAACTTTCTGGGAATTTCAACACACAAAAAAAGCGACCGAAGTCGCTTTCTATTCTAATTATGCCGTAGGCTCCAACTGATTATCGGGGTAATTGGCTTGAGTAAGCTCAGGAGAAATGGCAGAACGCTCCAACTTCACTTCGTTGTTTCCAAAACGAACCATCACTTGGTTGTCCATCACCTTCACCACCTTACCGTGCATTCCAGAAATCGTTACGATTTCATTTCCTTCCATCACTTGATGACGGAATTTGTCGGCTTGCTTGGCTTTCTTTTGCTGCGGACGAATCATAAAGAAATAGAACACAACGAAGATGAGCGCAAACATGATGAGGGAACTACTTCCACCTCCTTGGGCTTGTAATAATGGGGTTAATAACATAAAGTTTGATTTTTATTTTTCTAAAACATCCACGTCAAAAGAGATCACGGTTTGTCGTGGATCTGTATTGGCGAAGATGGTAATTTCTTTGTGGTTCGCTCCGGGTTTTCCTTCGCTATTGAATGTTACTTTCATCACTCCTTCCGCTCCGGGTGCGATCGGTTGCCGAGGATAATCGGGTTTGGTGCACCCGCACGTGGCACTCGCATTGTTGATCACCAAATCCACTTTTCCGGTATTCTTGAATTTGAACGCCTGGGTAATGCTTTCGCCTTCGTAAATTTTCCCCAAATTGATGTTGGTCTCTTCGAATTCAATCGCAGCTAACTGACTCGGATCTTGCGCCGGTTGATCGGCCGAACGGCTGTTGTTGATCATGTCGGAATTGATCTTATCGGGTGTTTCTCCGCAAGAAACCAATCCTAATCCGATGATGGAGGCAAAAAAGATGTTTTTCATACCAATCCTCTTCCTGTTTTTACAATTTTATTTTCTTCGGTGTAGCGTTTCACCAAGCGATCCAGAACGCCATTCACAAAATCCTTGCTTTTAGGAGTTCCATAATGCTTGGAAAGTTCAATGTACTCGTTCAAAGAAACGCGAACGGGAATGTCTTCAAAAGTAAGAATTTCTTCCAAACATTGAGCAATGATCATCAAATCTACAGTGCCAATGCGTTCGGGATCCCAATTTGGGGTGACCGATTTTACATCTTGAACGAATCGAGTAAGATTAATGGCCGTTGCTTCAAACAAACGTTTTGCAAAGGCCAAGTCATCGGCCTTCACAAAGGTGAAATTCTTAAAATCATTTCGTCCCTCTACGCCTTTCTGAAATTGCTTGGCCAAGGTATTCACCACCTCGTCTTTATCGGCTTGCCAGCTGATCGACAAATCTTCCATGATGGGGTCGAGCTGTTCGTCTTGAACGATGATGTTCATGAGTAGGTAAAACAACAACTCGGCTTCTTTGGCACGGGCCGGATCGGTGGAAATGTTGGAGTAATCGGCGTATTCGGGTGTTTGCTCGCGGAAAGCCAAAAACCAACGACGGGCTACAGCCGGTTCAATCAATGTGGTGTTGGCCCAACGCTGTTTCTTCAAAAATCGTTGGAATTCATCGTTCTGATTCAACGTTTCGATGAAGTAATTGCGGGAAAAATTGTCGTTTTCAAAAATGCGATTTTCGGAAAGCAACTTATTCGCCAATTCGTGGGAATAATCGATGCACATTTCCGACGTATCGCGAAGAGCCATCACCATAAGCGCGTAGTTCCTTCCAAAATCATCCAATAAATCCTTGAGGTTACTCCACCCGATTTCCAGGTTTTTCACTTCAGATTGCTCATAGGCATACAATGCCTGTAAAATTTTTGCGCGTAAATGGTGCCGACTGATCACGAATAAAAAGAACTAAAAGGTTAAAAAAACAATTCGATTAAAGAACCGAATTGATATGTTTGATGGCTGCAATGCGGCGATCGGCCAAACGAACCGCCGCCTCGTGAGGATGCGTATTTTCGTTCGACGCGATGTCGAGGATGCGCAAGGTCGTATCAAAAATTTTCTCGGTTTGAGCCATTACCGCTTCGCGGTTGTAGCCTTCCAATTCCGAGTAAACGTTCATCAAACCACCAGCATTTACCACGAAATCAGGTCCGTACCAAATGCCTTTTTCCTGCAACATCTTACCGTGGATTTCGGTATTTTTCAACTGGTTGTTGGCTGCTCCAGCCACCATGCCTGCCTTTAAGCGCGCAATCGAATCGTCGTTCAATGTTGCACCCAGCGCGCATGGAGCGTAAACATCCATGTCCAAATCGAAAATATCTCCCGTAGCCACTTTTACGCTAGCGTGTTTCTTGGTTACGGCTAAAATCTGATCTTCAAAAATATCGGCAATGGTTACGTGCGCACCTTCGTTGATCAAATGATCTACCAAGTTGCGGCCTACGTTTCCTACCCCTTGTACCACCACTTTCTTGCCGTTCAACGACTCGGTGCCGAAGGTTTTCTTAGCCGTAGCTTTCATCCCCATGTAAACTCCATAAGCGGTAACGGGCGATGGATCTCCGGAACCACCTTTGTGTTCGGGAAGCCCGGTTACGTGTTTGGTTTCCGCAGAGATGTATTCCATATCTTGCTTGGTGGTACCCACATCTTCAGCGGTAATGTACTTGCCGTTCACACTTTCAACGAATTTTCCGTAACGACGGAACAAAGCTTCGCTTTTGTGCTGACGTGGGTTACCCAAGATTACGGCTTTTCCGCCACCCAAATTCAATCCCGAAACCGCTGCTTTGTACGTCATTCCTTGCGACAAGCGCAAAGCATCCACCAACGCATCGTAATCGCTGGCGTATTCCCACATACGGGTACCGCCTAGAGCCGGACCCAAAACGGTGTTGTGAATGGCAATGATGGCACGAAGTCCAGAAACCTCGTCATTGCAGAACAATACTTGTTCATGGCCCATGGCCGTGAGCAATTCGAAAATTTGTTTTTCTTGAGCGGCAACAGTTTGCATGTGCTACGGATTTAAGGCGCAAAGGTAAGAAGCAATGCGCTTTTTTCGATACTTTTGTAGCGTGAAAGCCCTTCCATCCCTCAATCGATTTTTCTGGAAATACCCTTGGCACATCGGCCTCGGATTCTTATTCGTTGCTCTATCCAACTATTTCGGCATTTTAGCCCCCAAAATGGTGCGCATCGCCATCGATTTTCTGCAAGGAAAAAAATCTGATTTACCCGTTATTGGAAGTTGGAACTGGGTGAAAAATTTGGAAAATTCCCCGGTGAACTACCTCATTTTTTTAGGTGCTATCATTCTGTTTTACACCATCGTTCGTGGAATTTTGATGTACTACATGCGGCAAACCCTCATTGTATTCTCTCGATGGGCCGAATTCGATTTGAAGAATGAGCTTTTCCACAAATACACCGAACTCACGCTCTCGTTCTTTCGTAAGAATTTCACCGGCGATTTAATGTCGCGCATTGCCGAAGACGTTGGAAACGTTCGCATGTACCTTGGCCCGGGAATCATGTACATTGGAAATCTGATCTTTATGTTCGGATTTGTGCTTTACGCCATGATCGATGTATCTCCCAAACTTACTTTATATGTTTTGGCCCCTCTTCCCATTTTATCCATCGCCATCTTTCTAGTCAGTAAACGAATCTTGGTTCGTTCTACCAAAATCCAGCAACAATTGGCCCGATTAACGGGAGCTGCCCAAGAAACTTTTTCAGGAATTCGAACCATTCGATCTTTCCATCGCCAATCGGCTTTTTCGGCTGATTTTGAGAAGGAAATGCAAGAGATGTACGATGCAAAATTGTACCTGGTGAAAATTGAGGCGCTGTTTTTTCCTATCATCCTTTGTTTAATCGGATTGAGTACCATCCTCACCATTTATTTGGGTGGAATTGAAGTGATGAAGGGAACGATGGGGGCGGGCACCGTAGCCGAATTCGTGATTTACGTGAACATGCTCACCTGGCCCGTAGCTTCTGTAGGTTGGGTGGCGTCGCTCATTCAGCAGGCGGAAGCCTCCCAACAACGCATTCTACAGTTTTTAAATGAAAAACCCGATTACGATAAAGACGCAGGTTTCTCCGGAGAAATGTCGGGCGCTGTGGAGTTTCAACATGTCTCCTTCCAATACCCCGATGCCGAAGATTTCGCGCTGAAAAATATTCACTTTAACCTAAAATCCGGACAGCAACTTGGGATTGTTGGAAAAACGGGAAGTGGGAAATCGACCTTGATCCTCTTGTTGGCGCGTTTGTTCGACGCTTCCGAGGGGAATATTCTGATTGATGGCAAGAATGTAAAAGAATGGAGCGGTACGGCTTTAAGAAAGCAGATGGGCGTTGTGCCCCAAGAACCTTTTTTATTTTCCGATACGATTTTCAATAACATCGCGCTAGGCGCCGGAGACGAATCCGATCCTGAAAGGCTGAAAATACGCGTGGAAGAGGCAGCCAAGCTGGCCGAGATTCACGAAACCATTGCGGGATTTCAAGACGGATATCAAACCGTGGTTGGTGAACGGGGCGTAACCTTAAGTGGCGGCCAAAAGCAGCGAATTGCCTTGGCGAGGGCGTTCATTGGCCGTCCGAAGTTGTTTATTTTCGACGATACGCTTTCGGCCTTGGACACGGATACCGAGCACAAGATTTTACAGAACTTGCAGCAGGAAACCAAGGGAATTACCACGGTCATCATTAGCCATCGTATTTCGAGTGTTCAGGCGGCCCAGCAGATTTTGGTGTTGAATGAAGGACAATTGGCCGCCGTAGGCAATCACGAATCTTTGCTTCAGCAACCCGGATTTTACAAGGAGTTGTTTGAAAAACAACAGATTGCCGAAGCAGAAGGCGATTTGTGAAATGTTTGTGAGTAATTGGTTTTTGCTGATTGCTGGGGTTCTATCCTATTTTAGCGCAAACAAACACAATTGTGAGAGACGACCAATTTAACCGTTACGAGGGTGGACAACCCGATGAAGTGTACTCGAAACGAGTACGTGCTGGAAAAAGAACTTATTTCTTCGATGTAAAATCAACCCGTTCCAACGATTACTACATTACAATCACCGAAAGCAAGCGGGGATACGAAGAAGGAGTGTACATCAAACACAAAATTTACCTCTACAAAGAGGATTTCCACAAGTTCGTTCAAGGTTTGAACGATGCCGTGGATCACGTTAAAACTGAATTGATGCCCGACCACGATTTCTCACAGTACGAACGGGAGTTCAACGGAGACGATTGGTCGAACGAAGGATAAAAAGGGGCTGCCACAAGGCAGCTTTTTTTGTAATGTAGATTTTTCCCGGTGTCTGATGCTCTCTTTCCGGTGTCTGAGGCTCTTGTTACGGTGCCTGCGGTTCCTAAGTTTATCGAAGGGATCGGTGAACATGTCCTTCAATCGGACTTAAAGAAAACGGGGACTGACGTCCACCCCTCCCCGGAAGTAAAGTTAAGATGTAGATTTTTGCTAGTCGTATTGAAACGTTTATAATCGTTTACTTACGTTTATAAACGTTTCATTTACGACTAGTTCCCCAAAAAAGGCGTAAATTGCCTTTGGGTAGGGGGCGGTAGCCCCCGTTTGTTTGAGGTTCAATTTTCTTATCGTTACTCCCTGAGTTTTCCAAAGGGCTCGGGGACCATGTCGTTCAATCGGAAATAAAGAAAACGGGGACATTGTCCA
>JAIYBD010000134.1 GCA_027488715.1 Bacteroidota bacterium
AGTTCAACATCATTCAACTGAAGATTGAGTGCAAAGATGTTTTTCCCATTGAAAGGACATTGATTGTCTTGTGCAACAAAGTTCAAAGCATAATTCTGCGTCAATGCTTGTCCTTGAATGCCTGAATTAGAGGGAGTGGATTGGCCACAACTTGTTTTCCAACGAATTTGATACCCCACCGTATTTCTGCCCTTAACACCATAACCTGTATTCATTCCATTTAATGAAATCACGGGGATAACATTCGTAAGAACCGGAAGAATCGATTTTATGGTGGCACAGGGTGGGGCAAAACAACCCGAATCTACCCGGAACGTATCTACCCCCATTCTATAGGAACCAAAGAACGAATTGGAATTGAATTTGAATGATACCGAGTCAGTAAATGGCGCATAATCGGATGCTTTCACTTCCAAAAATAGTTCATCCCCAAAATATTTTTTCAACGTTTCACCCGAATTAATGGGATGATTGATCACCATTTCCCGAGCGTAAATTTTAGGTGCTGATTGAGTGGAAATATATCCTAATCCTGGGGAGTTGGCTATCACAACGTACTGAAAGTCCCTAAAATTTTCTGCAACCTTCTGTCCGTTTTTGAACGCAGCAACCCTAATACATATCAGAAAATTCCCCTGTGTATTTGGAATGATGCGCATAATTCCTGAATTGGTATCGATCGGATAATTGGGTAGCCCATAAGGCAATACAATATTGGGAAGTGGGTTATTGATGGTAAAACCACGGTCATAACTACATGGTGTATTTAACGCTGAAAAAGGATTATCAATGGAGTACTTCAACAAATCCAATTCGGGGTCATTGGCTCCGATAACTATGATTGACGTATCGGAATTTCCGGAATTTTGAACAGATGTTGAATGAGGATTCTCCACAAATTCCGGAGAAGAATCGCCCAAACGTTGAACGGGTGTACCAACGAATTGGCCCAGAGCATTCCGTTGAAAATAAGGCAACATTCGAGCTCGTAAAATCATATCCCCGGAACAAGAGGTGTTGTCGTTGGCATTTCGGCAACAGGGAATGGCTCCAGCCGCAGATTGAAAAAACCAACCGGAAGCGGAAGGAGGAACCCCCGTTAGCCAAATGGTATCTGACCAAAATTGAACTCCCGCAATCGCACCTCGGCTAGCGGCACCTCCGCCGCCACCGAGTGGGTTACTGGCTCCACAGCGAACGATGCTGGTGGTCCCCCCACAAATCGGCGTAATCTCATATCCGGCTCCCAATCGCCCAGGAGCAGGATTTAAATTAATTGAATTCACCACAGAACCAAATTTGTCCACTGGGTTTCCTTGAACCGAAATCGTAGGAGTAAGCCCATTCATTGGAATTCCAGAACAATCGCGGTAAACGGTCATGATGAAGATAAATCCATACCCATCACGCTGGAAATTTTGGGCATTGTTATCCCGAACGGCTTTCCAGGTGATTTCGCCTCCAAAAACATGCGAGGCCTGAACACCTTGTATCCCCATCCAAAACAATAGAAACAATAAAATTCCTTTTTTCATCTTGATTAATTTTAATTTTTTCCAAATTTAAGGGCATTCTTTAAAAAAACCGAGGCTATGTATATTTTTATTTATCAAAAGCATCAAAAACTTCAAAAACACAGAGTCAAGACCCAACGTTTTCCAATATTGTTTACCTTTAAATCATGCTTCGAATACTAACGAACCGCGTGGTCCTTTTGGCCGGACTCGGATTTTTTGTCGATGTTTTTGACCTTTTCCTCTTTTCCGTGGTTCGGCGGCCGTCGCTTTCTTCCATGGGCGTAACCCCCGAAACCATGGGTGACATTGGCGAGCAATTGCTCGCCACCCAAATGTGGGGCATGCTCCTCGGCGGCTTCCTCTGGGGAATATTGGGCGATAAACGGGGCCGCCTCACCGTGCTCCTGGGTTCCATCCTCACCTACTCCATCGCAACCGCAGCCAACGGATTGGTGACCGACCTTTCCGCCTACCACCTCTGTCGTTTCTTTGCCGGACTCGGTTTGGCCGGAGAGTTGGGTGCAGGCATCAGCCTGGTGATGGAACAGTTGGAAGACCGGCAGCGGGGAATCGGCGCTTTTTTGGTGGCAACGTTGGGCGCCCTGGGCGCAGTGGTCGCCGCCCTCATGGGCGATCTTTTGCCCTGGCAAACCACCTACTTTCTGGGCGGCACACTTGGCATTACCTTGCTCCTTTTCCGCTTTGGCGTTACAGAATCGGCTATTTTTCGAACCCAAGAAAGCCACCCCCACGAACGGGGCGCCCTTCGCATCTTACTAAATTCCGAAAATCGGAAAAAGTACATCGGTTCGGTTTTGGCCGGCGTTCCCATCTGGTTTTCGGCCGGGTTGTTGGTTGGCTTCCTTCCCGAAATTGCTCAATTCCACGGTATTTCAGGAATCAAAGTCACCACCGGACTCATTTGCTTTCAAGCGGCATTTTCGGTGGGTGACCTTTCTTCCGGACTCATCAGCCAAAAAATCCAATCCCGATTGAAAGTCCTCCATGGATACACCTGGGGATGGTTGGGAACCGTGGTTCTGCTCTTTGTTTTACTCACCCTAGGAGTTTCTCCCACGCTGCTGTATCTCTTGGTGATTCTCTTGGGGTTGTTTTCGGGGTACATGGCTGTTTTTGTGACGGCCGTTTCGGAACAATTTGGAACGAACGTGCGAAATACAGCCAGCAGTACCATCATCAATCTGATGCGGGGAAGCGTGGTTTTGATGGTTCCACTTCATCTGTTTTTACAGCATCAGCTTTCGCTTTCGCTTACCCAAAGTTTGATGGCCATCGCCCTGTTGGTTTTCGGATTGTCGTGGTGGGGACGTAGGCAAATGGCAGAAACTTTCCACATTTCGCTTCGGTTTGTTCAGCGACGGAAACCATAAGTCATCGACTTCCGTTGTATCTTTCAAAAGAAGTCCATGGAAACCATCGTTAATAAAGTTGCAGCTTCAGGCATCATTACCCTTGATTTAGCCCGTTTTCTCCCCGAAAAACCAATTTTGTCGGTCGACCTTTCTTCCTATTTATGGCAAGGGATGGTACTGAAGGAAAAGGATTTTCGCGAGGCCATGGGAGCGACCGATTGGACAATCTTTCAACATGAAAACGTTGCAGTGTACTGTTCCACGGATGCAATTGTTCCCACCTGGGCATTCATGCTGTTAGCCGGGAATTTGCAACAGGCCGGCGCTCAGGTTTTTTTCGGCACAACGGAACATGTTCGAAACCAGATTCTTCTTCAAAATATCCAACAGATGGATGTTTCATCCTTCGAAAAAGCCAAGGTCGTGGTGAAAGGATGTGGAGATGAGAGCATTTCGGAAGCGGCCTATGTGGCCATCACGCTGAAGCTGAAGCCGGTGGTGAAAATTTTGATGTACGGAGAGCCTTGCAGCACCGTACCCCTGTTTAAAAGGAAAGAATGAATCGAAGGCAGAAATCCATCGGAAAAAACTTGGCCTTGTTTGCGGGTATTTTGTTGGCGGCGGGGCTGTTCAACGCTTGGATTTTTCACACCAATTGGGATGGATACTTCCGGAAAGATCCTGTGTTGGATCACGGCACCATTTTTAAGTACGACCTGGGGAACATTCCGGTTCCCGATACCATTTTTTTTGCGGGACAACCGGTTCCGATGACGAGGAAGCGATTCCGAAAAGCGGTTTATAAAGCGTTGAAAGACCGCATGAAACACCGGGATGCCACCATTTTTTATTTGCAACAATCGGCCCGGTGGTTGCCAGAAATGAGCAAAATTTTAAAAGAAAAGCAATTGCCCGACGATTTGAAGTTCATTCCCATTGTTGAAAGCAATTTAACGAATGTAACCAGCGCCCGGGGAGCGAAAGGCTTTTGGCAATTGCAAACAAGAACGGCCCGCAACTTCGGATTAACAATCAACGGAGCCATGGATCAACGGTTAGACCCCTGGGCAAGCACCGAAGCTGCCTCCGATTATTTGAAAATGTTGTACGACACGGTGGGCAGCTGGCCGATGGTGATTGGCGGCTACAACATGGGCATGGGCGGAATTTTATCGAAAATGAATCGCCAAAACGAAGACGATTTTTACCAACTGCGGTTGGGGGCAGAAACCCAAGCCTTTCTTCCCAAGCTGATTGCCTTTAAACTGGTGATCGAGTATCCGCATTTGTACGGTTACCCTACGGAAGTTTGGAAAGAAAAACACCGTCCGTTTGAGTTTTTCACGACGGATTCGGCGTTTTCGGCGGTTGGGATAGAACAGCAATTTCATTTGGCTGCGGGAACGGTTAAGCGACTGAATCCGTGGTTATTCGCAAATGGATTTACGAATCCAAAAAGGAAGAGTTTTCACATTCGGATTCGATAAAGAAGAAGAAATACGAAAGGCGAAGGGAGAAGATTAAAGATGGTCGAAAACGGTGCCTTCGAGGATCTCTGCGGTGGTCGAGTCCTTCGATTAACTCAGGAACCTCTGCGGTCCTCGAGTGTCCCGACTAAAGTCGGGATGTATCGAGAGGCCGCTTATCCTTTAATCTTTGAGGCAGCGGACGGAAAAACCAAAATTCTTGGCATTTTGATCATCTGAAAAATTAACACCATCATACTTAATTGATCTACATTTTGATTCTGTAGAAAATTCATCACTATTCCAAAACCATACATTAGTTCCAATGCAAAAAAAATATCCATCATCTCTTCTATAGCCACTTGGGAATGCTAAAAAATTACTATTATATGAATATTTATACATATTATTATAAATATTCCAATGGTTACTTTTACTTTTCAAGACATCTCCAGCAAAATTTTCACCTCCACAAAATAATGTTAAAAGACCAAAATCGAATCCATTTGGCACGTGCCAGCCGGTCGGACAAATCCCTTTTACATTTCCCGAAAAGGCTGGACTGGGAGACGTTGTATTGCTTGCGCCGTTTTGGTACTGAACGGCTTCCGCCCATTGGTAAAGCCCGCCGTAAATAGCGCAATTGGCGGTGTCGTTGTTGTAGCAATATTTTTCCAAAACACTGTTGTTGGTTTGGTCGTTCGCGCCTTGGATCATGCTTCCCGCATTCACGTTTTTCTGGAACCAACACTGGGTGCCGATTTGTACCGTGGGATAGCTTTCGCCAGCATAGTTGATGGATTGTCCGCAAGCGAAGGAGCCGGGGTTGGAGGCGCTGCCGCTTCCAGGAGCGGCCACCAAGGTGGGTTGGCCGTTGGAATATCCCACGCTGAAAACGTTTCCGGCGCTATCGCGAATGGTACCTGCTTGGCTCGAATAACTTGCACTCCCTGCGTGAAGCGCATACGGCACACTCACGAGTTGCGATGTTCCTAAATTCACCCAAGTGCCGTTTTGCGATAGCTCCGTTTTGAGGTATTTGTTGCGGCCGTTCGCCCAACCAACGCTGTCGAATGTCCCGAGGATGGCGGTACCACCGCCGAGCTGAATCGCAAAATGTCCGCTGACGTTGGTGGTCGCGTTATGGGTCTCCACATAAACGGCCGCACCGGTTGAAGAACTATCCAACACGGAAAGTTTGAGCGAAATCGTTTGGTTCTTCATGGGTTTTCCCGCCGAATCCAAAGCGCTGCCTTGGTAATTGATCAGGCCGGGAACCCCGGCAACGGTTCCGGCGGCAGCAGTTGCCGACGAACTAACCGTGAGCGTAGCTGCGTTGGAAGTGTCGGCATTACATGAAGTCGCGATGCAGCGAAACTGCGCTCCGTCGATGGTGGAACGACCTTGAACCGAAAGCGTAGCCGTTGTATCGCCCGAGAAAAGGGCGGATGCGGGAATGTTGGCCCA
>JAIYBD010000207.1 GCA_027488715.1 Bacteroidota bacterium
AATGAATGTAAATTTGTTCCAGGACTAAAACAAAAAAACACAGTAAAACTGTAAACTTTTTTTAGGACGGGTCAAAAATCGAAAACGGGGACTAACGTCCAACCCCTCCCCGGAGGTAAAGTTATGTTATAGAGCCGTTTCATTCGTTTCCAATTTTCTTAAAGACGGCCGGATGGTTATTAAATACCTGAGAAAATAACCAAGGTTTGACGCAAACCCAAAATAGAAAATCAAAAACGGGGACTAACGTCCAACCCCTCCCCGGAAATAAAGTTAGGCATTAAATTTTTGCTAGTCGTAAATGAAACGTTTCTATCCGTTTATAAACGTTTATGATACGGCTACGAAATTTAAATCCAGTAAATTTGACTTGGGTAGGGGGCGGTAGCCCCCGTTTGCTCGAAGTTTAGAATTTTTTTTCGACAACTCTATTTGCCCGTTTGCGACCATGGGTTTTCCCTGATCCGGTCCTAGGGCGGTCTCTGAGAAGTGAAGAAGGGTGGTCTCTGAGTCTAATCCAAGGGCGGAGGTCCCTTAGCGAAGTCGAAGGGTAGCCCCATTTGCGGAGAGGAGAGCCACCGTTTGCCACAACGGAATGGGAGCGCGCGTTTCCTGAAACTAGGAATGATTCAATTGCTTCAGTTTCCTTTGACATTTCAATTTTGAAAAAAGTTTTAGCATTCAATTTCCTTATAAAAAAACTTTTTCCTGGCTAAATCCTTAATTTTGTACTAATGCGAATTCTTTGGCTTTTCCTTTTGTTCCTTACCTCTGTCAATGGTTTTAGCCAAATTCAGAAAAAATCTTTAAAAAAAGGACTTGCCTTTTTGCAAAACGACACGGTGCATCGCAAGCAAGGCCTTTTTGCTCTTCCGCTTCTTTACTATACCCCCGACACCCGTTGGGCTGCCGGAATGGCTGGAGTATTTTATTTCAACACAGGACATACCGATTCTACTCTCGACACCCGATTATCGTACATAAAATTGCTTGGAGACTACACTCAAAATAAACAAACCGATATTTGGGCAGAGTGGAATATTTTCACGAACCACGAATCTTTTCTTACTAAAGGGGAAGTTCGATATCGAAACTTTCCAGATAAGTTTTATGGCATTGGAAACCAGAGCTTAATTTCAAATTTAGAAGCCTATTCATATGATTTGTTTAAAATCAAATTTCTGGGTATGAAGCAGGTTAAACCGCATTGGTTTGTGGGTTTCGACTACCAATTCGAAAATGAATACGGATTCCAATTGGATTCCCTTGGAACCCTTTTCAACAACAATATCTTGGGAAATCAGGGAGGAATTGGCTCGGCATTGGGCGGATTAATTACCTACGATTCACGCGACAATGTCATTAATGCCTATAGCGGAAAACTTTTCGAATTTTCAACGTATTCCAACCACCGAAAGCTTGGAAGCACCTTTCATTATACCAACGTTAACTTGGAATATCGGCAATATTTTGAGTGGAAAAAAAACCACATTTTCGCCATTCAAGCCTTGGCCAACTTCAATTTCGGAGAAGTTCCCTTCTTGGATATGGCACGATTGGGCAGTGATGGGATTTTACGCGGATATGCTTCCAACAGATTTCGCGATCATCACATGATTGGCCTTCAAGCAGAAGCACGTTTCCCGGTTTATAAACGCCTCGGCATGGTTGTTTTTGGAGGTGTTGGGGATGTTTTTCATCAATTTTCCGATCTTCAATGGCAACAACTCAAGTTCTCCCTCGGAACCGGACTTCGATTTTCCATCAACCCAGCTGAGCGCCTGAATTTCCGAATGGACTACGGAATCGGTCGGCGCTCTTCAGCATATTACATTCTAGTTACCGAAGCATTTTGAGAACAATCATTCTTCTATTCTTCCTTTTTTCATGCTCGATTTCCCTAGCACAGGTCAAGGCTTTTCCCAAAGCTACTCCCTACCCTTACCTCTTCTTTACCCCATCAGAAGTCAATCAACAAAAGAAACTTCCCCTCATTACTTTCCTTCACGGCAAAAGTTTAAGCGGCAGAAATCTCAAAAAGCTGTACCAATACGGACCTGTTTACGCCATGCGGAAAGGTCTCCACATCCCCTGTTACTTGGTCGAGCCTCAAACTCCCATGGGAAGCTCTTGGAACCCTGCAAAAATTAATCAATTGCTGAATAAACTCATCAAGCTTTATCCAAAAATCGACACCAACCGCATTTATGTTATTGGGATGAGTTTAGGTGGATTTGGCACCATGGATTATTGCGGAAAATACTGGTACCGGGTGGCGGCGGGAATTGCCATGTGCGGTGGCGGACAAGCCCGCGATGCTTGTAACCTTTCAAAAATCCCATTCTGGATCATGCACGGCAAACAAGATCGTGCTGTACCCTTCGATCGATCCCTTCAAATGGCCGAAGCCATTACCCAATGCAATCCGTTTCACCGACTTTTCTTCGATGAACACGAAACCTTTGGACACGGTGAATATGCTCGTGCATTCAACAAACCTGAACTGTACGAATG
>JAIYBD010000196.1 GCA_027488715.1 Bacteroidota bacterium
ATCGCGGTAAGCATCAACACGAACGCATAAAATGTGAGCACCAAGAACCGAAGAACGAATCGCAATCATTCCAGAAACAGGATCAATTCCATTTCCGTTGGTAGCGATGATGCCGGCCATCGGATTTTGGATTGTAAATCCATTGATGTAGGTACAAGGTGTATTTGCAGTACTCCAAGGCACATCGAAAGCGTAAGACAATGAATCGAAATCAGCATCCGTAGAAGCAAAAGAAAGAGAAGTTGTATCCATTTGGCTCAAATTCAATAGGTATTGAGAATGACCATAAAAGGTAGGAGACACATCTTTTAGTGCAGAAGGTGCAACAACTTGTCCGCTCGCATCGGTGTAAGCAAACATTTTAGAACGAAGGGTCATGTCTTGGCAAGACAAATTATTGGCCATTTGGCGGCAGCAGGGTAATCCGGTAGATTGAATCAGGTAGCCGCCAACGGGAGGGGCTGCCGAAATTTGAATGGGGGCCGATTCGTAAACGATCGCTGAGCGAGATCCGCTAGGGCCCATTGCGGTATTGGCTGGAGTTCCGCAAGCAATGGCTGTTGCACCACCGCAATTGGGAGTAATGTCGTAGGCGCGAACAAAATTTACCGGGATGGATGAGTTTCCTGGAATATTGGAGGAAAGGGTAAAGCTTGTTGTTGTCATGGAAATGCCGGAACATTCACGGAAGATGGTCATTCGAAATACCGTTCCAGATGGGGTGGAGTACCAAGTGATGTCACCACCGGTGAGGTGTGAAGCCATGGATGTAAGGGCAAACAACCCCATCATGAATGCCAAAGCCAAGCGAGTAAATTTTTTCATGTTTATTTGGTTTGACATAAAGATAAGGCAAAATGGATTTTGTTGCGTAAGGAAAAACAACTCTGAAAAAAATGACTTTTCTATTTTCGAATATCTTGTTTTATGATGAATTCGGGGATGATGAGAATGTTTAATGAATTTAAATGAGGCGGCCTTTTTGGATTTAGGTGGGGTGAGAATAAAAGGTTTTTGATTGCCTTGTGAAGAAAAGCGAGGTAAGGTGATTACCAAAACATGATTCAAGTTTACCAAATTAATCACTCCATATCGTTTATGGAAATACTGATTTAGGTTATTCTGGAGAAATCAACAATAAAAAGAGAATTTTCAAGGATGGTTCACACAGGTTGATACAACAGAAATAGGTTTTACTACGAACAAAAAGCATCATTTTCCTAAATCGGAGATTTCAATTCAAGGAAAATTGCCTTCAAAATTGAAAAAGATTGAACATGATTGTTTCAATTTGATCTCTCATTTTCTTGGGAACCTTAATTCTTTTGAATACCTTTTAGGTCAGTAGCAAAGAACATATCGTTGATTTTTTATCTTTTAAACTATTCATCATGCAAATTCAAGGAAAAACAATTTTAGTTACCGGTGGGGGAAGCGGTATCGGCCGCGCTCTGGTTCTCAACCTTTTAAAACGAGGCGCCAATGTAGCTGCCATTGATATGCATGAAACGGCATTAAAAGAAACCCAACAGTTGGCAGGTAAGCTTTCAAAAAACCTTAGTGTTCACTCTGTTAACATTACTGATCATCATGCTATTGCCGAATTACCTCAAGTTCTGATTAATTTTCATGGTTCTATTGATGGAATCATCAACAATGCGGGAATTATTCAACCGTTTGTAAAGGTGAACGAATTAACCATGGAATCCATCAAAAAAGTTATGGATGTCAATTTTTATGGGATGCTGTATGTTACCAAAACCTTTTTGCCTGAATTGTTGCAACGATCCGAAGCGCACATCGTGAATATTTCCAGCATGGGCGGATTCCTTCCGGTTCCAGGGCAAACCGTTTACGGTGCTTCTAAGGCGGCCGTAAAATTATTTACGGAAGGACTTCATTCGGAATTGCGCGACAGTTCTGTTCGCGTAACCGTTATTTTCCCTGGGGCGGTAGAAACCAACATCTCTCAAAATTCTGGAATAACCATGCCCGTTCAAAGCAGCAACAACGCGAAAAAATTCAACATGTTATCAGCAGATAAGGCGGCTCAAAAGATCATTGCAGCCATAGAAAAGAATAAATACCGGGCATGCATTGGAACCGATTCCAAATTGATGGATTTTTTGTACCGTTTAGCACCCGAATTCGCAGCGGGGTACATCGCCAAGAAAATGGCATCATTGTTAAGGTAACGTTTTTTTTGATTTGGGAAATGGGAGAAAAAACTCGGAGAAAAATTATAGTGAATGCGATTTTTGCTGGAGAAAGCGCTTCGATTAACTCTGGGACCACCCTTCGACACAGCTCAGGGACCACCCTTCTCCCTTCGAGATTCTTAAGGTAACGACTTAGGGACCTTCTTTGGAAATAAGATTTAAAAAACCGGGACTAACATCCACCCCTCCCCGGAAGTAAAGTTAGGGGGCGGAGCCGTTTCAATCGTTTCCAATTTTCTTAAAGATGGCCGGATGGTTTTTAATGCCAGATAAAATAACCATGGATTGAAGCAAACCCCAAAATGAAAATCAAAAACGGG
>JAIYBD010000137.1 GCA_027488715.1 Bacteroidota bacterium
AATGTACTCTTCCTCCTCGTGATAATCCATTTCAAACTTCACTGATGCGTTGATTTTCTTTTCTACCAATCGACCTTCCACCACTTCTCCATTCCAATCAAAGGTCCATGCATCTCCGTGTTGTTCAACTTTATCAGCGAACCATTGACTTAGAAAAACCGGATCGGTTAAATAGGTATACAGCAAGGCAGGCTTGCATCGGAGTGGATATTCAATGTGTGTTTTTACGGTTGCCATCTTTTGGGTCTGTTAAAGGATCTGTTCCAACGGCAAATTATTGAAATTTCCTGAAGACATCAAGAGTAAAGCCGAATTTTCTTGATTTCTTTTCTTTAAATTTTCAAACAACTCCCTGGAGTCGGTAAAAACCCGAATTTGAGGATGATTGAAATCACGAACCACTTGTTCAGATGGAAAGAAAGGCAATTTTTTCAACTCCAATTGTGTAGGATTGTAATACACCCATGCTTCATCAGCGGCCTGCATGGAATTTTTATACTGGGGAAGGAAGGCCGCATTCAAAGAACTGTACGTAAATAACTCAAATACGGCTAACATTTCACGTTTCGGATATTGCAAACGAACGGCATCAACCGTCGCTTTTAACTTGGAAGGGCTGTGCGCAAAATCGCGATAAACGACCTCTTTCGATGTATTTTTCCAACATTCCATGCGCTTTGCAGCGCCTTTGAATGTAGAAATTCCGTCGTAAAATTCATCATCGGTTAAACCGATCTGTTTGCACAACAAGTAAGCACCTTGAATATTTTTGAAGTTGTGTTCACCAAAAACCTCAATCGGAATCTCACGACCATTTTCGGTGATTAAGAAACATTGCTCATCGGCCACCCGATAGGAATGTGCTGAATACCCCACATGAAGACCCGGTAACCCATCTTCCTTCATTAAGGTCGTTAGCGCATCGTCCGATTCATCATATACCAAATACCCGTCGCTCGGCATGGAATTCGAAAAATCCCGAAAAGCTTGAACATAACTTTCCCACGTTGGAAACACATTCATGTGATCCCAAGCAATCCCTGAAATCAAAGCAAAATGAGGATGGTACCATAAAAATTTCGGACGTGGATCCAGCGGTGAGGTGAGGTATTCGTCGCCTTCCAAAATGATAAGGGGCGCATCCGAAATTTGCACCATGGTTTCGAAACCCTCGATCTGAGAACCTACCAAATAGTCAAAAGAGCGCCCAGCTTGTTTCAAAACATGCATCAGCATGCTGGTAATGGTAGTTTTTCCGTGACTTCCGGCAATAACCAAACGCATTTTATCTTGCGAATGATGGGCGATAAATTCGGGGAAAGAGAAAATTCGAACTCCTAATTTTTGGGCTTCTAACAATTCAGGATTATCACCCCGTGCGTGCATGCCCAAAATAACGGCATCCATTTCGGCGTTGATTTTTTCGGGGAACCAACCCAATTGAGCCGGCAGTAATCCATAATTTTCTAAACGGGTTCGAGACGGCTCAAAAATCTGATCGTCACTTCCGGTGATG
Source organism: Bacteroidota bacterium (assembly GCA_027488715.1). Lineage (GTDB taxonomy): Bacteria > Bacteroidota > Bacteroidia > UBA7662 > CANHCV01 > CANHCV01. Next base: position 1,517 of record JAIYBD010000137.1, read on the forward strand.
GAATGCCCTAAATGGTGCAAGGCCAACGCCAAATTGTGCATCACCGCACCGCCAATCGCAATGAAATGGTATCTCATCATTCAAAAATTTCATCTTGATCTAAGGGCTCCTCTTCAAAAATCATGGGAACCGTATCATTCAACTGAAACCCATTCATCGCTCTTCCGCTCAATCGCACCCGCGGATCAAATCCAAGGGTATCCGTTTCGGTTAATAATCCGCGGGAAGCCATTTTTCGGGTAATTAATTCCGAATGACGAATGGCATAGGGTCTTAATTCTCCAAAAGCATCAAAAAAGCTTCGGTATTGTTTTGGACGAGGAATCAAGGTGGCCAAATACACGCATTCGGGAAGGGAGAGCTGACTCGGTGATTTTCCAAAGTAGAAGTCCGAAGCTTCGCCCAAACCGTAAACATTGGGTCCCCACTCAATCATGTTAACATAAACTTCAAACATCCTTTGTTTGGAAGAAATACGTTGATTTTCAATCAACCACACCATCAATGCTTCCTCAAATTTTCGGCTTAACGTTTTTTTCCTAGAAAGGAATAAGTTCTTTACCAATTGCATCGATAAGGTACTTCCGCCCACCTTAAATTGTTTGGTTTTGTAATTTTTAGCGATGGCATTTTTGAACGCCTCCATCACAAAACCTTTGTGTCCAAAGAAACTTGGATCTTCACAGGTTAAAATGGCATTTTTTAAGTAGGATGGAATTTCTGAATACGAAACAAAGTAAACGTTTTCTGGGCCAATAAACCTAGAGCGCATGGGTTGACCATTTTCGATGGGAGTATATTCAAAGGGAGCATTGAAAAAATCGAGCTGTGCTTTCCCAAAACTCAATAATTTGAACCCTTCTTGATGAATTCCTGCATCAAATGTTGATTGAAAGGGTTTTGTGCCGTTCAAATGCAGGTCGAGATAAAAGTCCATTTTGCCCTCTGCCTTGGTTCCGGTTAAGGATCCAAACATGCCCGAAGGTAATGCATCGAAAAAGGTTTGCGCCTGAACAGGATAAGTCGATATTTTAAGTTGATAATCTGGATTCTCACCGGTTTGAACACGGGCATATACCTTTCCAGGAATTCCATTGAAATCAATGCTAGTAGAGCTATCCAATTCCGCAAAATCAGCACCGAACAAGGTAGCAAACGATGCATCAGCATGCGGAATAAACACCATGGAATCGCTGAAGCGAGGATGGAATACTCCCAAATTTTTCACCGTTCCATTTCCTTTTACCTCCAACTCTCCCCCACCGTAATCCACATCTTCCAAACTCAAATTCAATTCTGAAAACGCAAATTTCAATCCTAATTTCGACTCCAGTAAAGGCAATTGCACCCAATTTTGTCCTTTAGGTTTTAAATTGATGGTTCCCGTTAAATCTCCCCGATCAACCTCACCGGCAATGGCCATAAAGTGGCGGCCCGATCCTTCTTCAAACCAAAACGTACCTTCCAAGTCTTCATCGTCCAATTCAATTCGCTCCAAAAAGAACGTCGTTAATCCTCGGTTATCTCGAAAGGTCGTTTGAAAATTGGAAACCATGAGGTCGGAGGGCAAAATATCGAAAATTTTATCGATGGATCGATAAAGAAGACGCGCAATATTTCTTTTCTGTGTAGTATCTACCGGCTCTTTTTTTCCCTTTAAAAAAGTGCAAAAATTACATCCCAGCGAATCATTTTTGATCAAAGAAATTTTTCCACCATCCGATTCAACAGCGCCGAATAGCACCTTTTTCTGAAGCAAAGGAAGCATTCGAACACTTAACTCCAACCGTGGAAAATAGGCTAAGGTATCTTTTAAGGGAGAAATAAGACATACTTGATTCATTTCAACCGAGTTAATCCCCGAAAATTGGTACGACCCAATGCTCAGCACCGATTGATAATCAGATGAAATCTTTGATTTTGCTTTGGCAATAGCACGGTCTAAGAAAGACTGTCGGAAAGTAAAATACCCACCAATTGCAAGGATAAAAATCGCTAGAAAGGTGAATCCCACAACTTTGGGCCACTTTCTTTTTCGGGAATAGAGGTTTCGAACGTAAACTGCCAAGGA
>JAIYBD010000022.1 GCA_027488715.1 Bacteroidota bacterium
ATTCCGACGAATGTCGGGATTTTATCGAGGGGTCCCCCGTTTTTGATTTTCATTTTGGGGTTTGCTTCAAACCTTGGTTGTTTTATCATGTAGTTAATCACCATCCAATCATCTTTAAGAAAATTGGAAACGGTTGAAACGGCTCTGCCCTTTAACTTTACTTCCGGGGAGGGGTTGTGGTCCCTGAGCGTGCCCATTAGGTTTGCATTGCCGATTAAACCCAGGTTTATGAGTGAGCGTTTTGAAAAGTTTAGACCACCCCTTTTTTCAAAGCAAAAAAAGATATTTCAGGAATTATGAAAAATTTAAATTTCAAGGGCGTATATTTAGGCATGTGCATGTAAAATGCTTTCATACCTATTGTTTTGAAGAAATGGAATTGAAAGGTTTTGGGATGTGTTGGGAAGGGTTTCATCATTTCGTCGAAAGGCAGAATCATCGTTACCAAATTGACTGTTGTTCTTCCTTTTTACGATTAAAAAATAAAATGATGAAAAAAATTGGACTACTTATTTTAGTATTCTCCGCTGGAAAATTGTTTGCTCAAGAATCTATGCCCATGAAGTTCAATCAATCTGGCTTGGCCATTCATGTGGGAACGGGGTTGTTGTACGGAGGTGTGGGGCCCGTTGTTGAATATCAGTTCAAATACAAGGAAAAATGGAGGTTTACGCCGTTGCTGGGAACGGGAATTTCCATTGGAGGTCCACCTGACCAAACCGACACGGTTCATTCCGAAGGAATTTGGGTGAATTCGGCCTTGGGCGTCAATGTGGAATACGGAAATAAAAACAGGTTTTTTGTCGGCCCACAATTGATTTCGGCCAATTACCGATCGGAAATCCTTCCTACAAGTCCGGATAAGCGTTTTTTCTTAGGTTTCTCCATGATGGCCGGGTACAAGAGAACCATGTCAAATGGCTTTTTGGTTCAAGGATACTTGGGTTTAGCTCGAATCCAACCGCCTTTGATGACAGGGAAAAATCCGTGGATGGAGCCCCATGTGGGTGCGGGCTTGGGGTACAAGTTTTAAGGCTTTCGAATAGCATACTCCCCGTGTTCCCTGATAAAACTCGAAGGCGCTCCATGAGGCTCTCCTTTGTCAATTTTAGGTGTTCTAACAAATGAATAATGGTATAACAGTGGGTATCACTGTCAACCACAATACACAACATCAGGCTAAAACACTGACCGTAATTCCTGGTCCTCCATACATTCTTTCAGCTAGTTCTTTCGCTGCTGAAAAACCTGCGGGTGCCTGAACAGAAACCGTTGTATAAATAAGGGTTCCCTTGTTGTTAATCATAACTTTAAATGTTCTCATATCTGGTATGTTTTTAAATGAAAAAAGGATTTAAATCTGATGGATTTTAGAATGCTCCTCGAATTAAACTAGGGTTTGCTTGGTTCCAATTTTATTGATGACCTTATAGTATTAAACCGGCTTTGAACTGCTTGGCGTTTAAACTTGAATAAGGAGAATTGGGTGATGGCGATTAATGGGGATAGTTGTACAAGGTTCCGTAATTAATAATGAAGTTGCAAATAAAATAAATTAATTTTAAAATAACAAGTTATTTAAAATTTTTAATTGAAATTTTACGCAACTTAAACACCTTCATTTAATTGTCATTTAAAAATTTGTTATTCTTTTTTTTCGATGTTGACCGGTGGAATTCCATCTAAACCTAACCCTTGGGCAACTTTTGGTTCCGATGAATTCATGGCTATGAATGGTTTCCCATCAACCAACGAGGCGATAAAATTTCTTGGAGAAACCCCTACATACTAAAGTGGTAAGGCGGATGAATTTTTAGTCCTTGCGCTTCAATTGCTCCATGCCCATCATTTGTTCCAAGGTGCGGTTCATGCCTTCGGGCGAGCCATCCAAGAAAATGACATTTCCTTTTCCGTACTCGGCGAAGTTTTTGATCGCCTCTGTCCACATGCTAAACATGATCATGTTGGTATCCAAATTCGCCTGCATCAATTCCTTGGCCGCCATGTTCATCCCTTTCGCTACTTCTTCCCGAAACAACGCAACCCCTTGTCCGCGCAACTGGGCCGCCTCACGCTCGGCCTCCGCAGCAATCTTGATCGCATTTCCCTCTGCTTCCGCCGCCTTCGTTTTCGTAATCAGCAAAGCCTGACCCTCGTTCTCCGCGGCGGCCTTCAAATTGTTGGAGGCTACTACCTGACTCATCGACTTTAAAATCACCTCATCAAAGGTGATGTCATTGATCTGCAAATCCAACAAGTGATAACCCCAATCGTCCAAAACCGCGTCGATTTGCTCTTTCACGTGCTCCACAATTTCCCGTCTCAACGACAATACTTCGGCTTGTTTTTTCGTTGCAACAAATGAACGAATGTTCCCTTCTACCGTACGAATCAATGCCTGCATCAATGAACGCTCATCGATAAATTTAAACGCAACTTTCTTCACCGTTTCTTCCTGCTCATCCACCACGGCAAACAGCAACATCGACTTGAAATACACGTTGGCCTGGTCCTGAGTTACTGCCTGGAATTCCAATTCCACCGAACGATTTTGAGTGGAAACACGGCGGAAAATTTGTTCGATCACTGGAATGACCAAGTTTAAACCCGGACGTAAAATTCGACGGTATTTTCCAAAGGAAGTCACCACCGCAATGGTTCCTTGTTGAACGGTTTTCAAGCCGGTAGCGAGAATCATTACGCCTAAACCGAGTAAAACAAAAGGTAAGAAATTCATGATGGTATTTTTTTTGAAAGATAGGAAGGTGCAAGGGAAAAAAGAAACAAGATTTATAGAAAATTCTTGGGAATTCTTAAAGGCAGACTCGCAGAAAAAACGGTTTCTCCATGTTGAAACTTTTCTGATAAAGCTTAACTCCAAAAAATGAAGTTGCGTTTTTAAAAGGCGCGGATAGGTTGTCTAATACCCTTGAAAAAAAACCGAGAAAAAATCTTTTTTAGCTCAAAAGCATGTTTTTTTTGCGATCAAGAGCATAAAAAATATCTGTTTAAAAAAATGGAGAATTATTATTCATGTTGAGGTTAGAGAGGTTCGTTTTTTGAAAATTTCCCCTATTTTTACAACATGAGTACTATCCTTATTAAAACCGACAAACGAAGCAGTAAGATACTTGCAGAACTTGCCAAAAGGCTAGGAGCGAATGTTATTGATGTGAATGATCAGCAGTTTGAAGATCTTGTGCTCGCTACTCTCATGGATAAAGTTAAAACTGGCAAGACGGTTTCAAAAGATTCAATCTTAAAAAAACTTAGATCTTAATGGTCGTAGAATTTGATAAATCCTTTGATAAATCGCTTGATAAAATAAAGGACAAATCCTTGTTTCCTTAAATCGAAAAAGCAATTATTGCTTTAGAAAATGCTAGTTCTTTGAATGAAATTGCAAGCATTAAAAAATTAAGTGGTTTCAAAGTTTATTACAGATATCGACTTGGTGACTATAGAATTGGCATTGAGCAAATTTCTAAGAATACCATTCGACGCATCATCATTGCACATCGAAAGGATGTATACAGTGTTTTTCCTTGAAAACTATGGGTCATTGAAGTAAGTTTTATCCATTATCCTTCCTCACGGCGAAATTCACATTTATTTCCCAGCTTCTAAAACACATGAAAGGGGAATTGAAGTTTAGTTTTGGACTGTAGAAGAGTTAATTAGGCTGATCGTCTAGAAATAAACCGTTATCCCCTCCAAAAATCCTTCCCAACCGCTTCCGGCCTCCTTGTTCCAGTCGGCCGAACTGTTTTCGTTGGCGCCATCGCTGATGTATTTCACGCAACTGAACGCAACACCGTACGCGGCACACGTCTTCGCCAAGGCGAAAGCCTCCATGTCGACCACATCCCAAATTGCGCCTTCCGAATGTTCCATAAATCGATCTCCGGTGGCGCAACATTTCCCATCTCCCCACACTTCCTGCAATCGATTCGGTACGTCCAACACCCAAGGCCCCTCCTCGAACGGAGTGGCGAATCGATCAAATCCGAGCGGTGTAGCATCCATATCGTGTTGAAGAAACCGGGTAACATTTACCCAAGATCCTTGGGGAACCGTTACTCCGCCCGCGCTTCCGAAATTGATCACCCATTCGGGTTGAAATTGTTGAATGGCGCGCGAAAGGTGAAGGGCTGCGTTGACCTTTCCGCATCCGGTGTACACCACGGGGAAGGGTGCATTGGCTCCACCTTCCTCGGGTAAGGCCATCACGACCAGGATTTTATTCCGCATATTGGATCAAACTCTTCACTTCTACATCTTCGTGCAAGAACAACAAATCAATCAAGACCAATCGATCTACCACGGTGTAACCGGCTTGGGCGCACAACTCGGTGGCAGCGCGCATGGTTCCGCCCGTGGCAAAAACATCATCCACAATCACCACGGTACCGTTTCCAGGTTGCATTTCCAGCACATCTTCCCCGTATTCTAAACTGTAAGAGGTAGCTACCGTTGGCGGGGGAAGTTTTCCTTTTTTTCTGCATAACAACAAACCAGCTCCCGTTTTTTGAGCCAGTGCAGAGGCGAATAAAAATCCTCTTGACTCGATGCCCACGTAAAAATCGGGGCGAACGGTTAACTTTTCCAAGGCATCAATCACCCGGGGAAAATGCGGAGAAGCCAGCAAAGGCGTAATATCTTTAAATCCTACGCCGGGTTTTGGCCAATCGGCCACGTCGCGAATTAAACTTTTCATGGATTCCATCTGACAAAGATAGAATTCCATGCGACAAATGTTCTGCCTTTGGCGACTTGGCTTTATCTTTGTTGTTTACCAGCGACTAATACAACGTTATGCTTTCTTTTGTAAATTCTACCATTAAGAAAATCTTCGGTACCAAGAGCGATCGCGATATCAAAGAAGTGTTGCCCTATGTGGAAGCCATCAAGGCCGAATATGCCAAATTGTCTTCTATTTCCGACGATGAGCTTCGCCATCAAACCCGTCATTTCAAACTGGAAATTTCAGCGGCTTTGGCCGAAATCGATGGTAAGATTTCAAAACTGAAGGAAGAAATTCTTCATCTTTCTTTGGAACAACAAGATGAAAAAATTGCCTTGTTCGACCAAATTGACGCGTTGGCGAAGGAACGCGACCAAGCCTTGGAGAAAAAACTTCTTGAAATTCTTCCCAAAGCATTCGCCGTAGTGAAGGAAACAGCCCGTCGTTACACCGAAAACGGAAAATTGGTGGTTTCAGCCACCGAATACGATACCGAATATGCTCAAACGCATTCGAATGTAACCATCGAAAACGGAAAAGCATCGTGGAGCAATACTTGGTTAGCCGCTGGAAATGAAGTCGTTTGGAACATGGTTCACTACGATGTTCAGCTCATCGGTGGGGTGGTACTTCACCTTGGAAAAATTGCAGAAATGGCCACCGGTGAAGGAAAAACCTTGGTTTCTACGCTTCCAGCTTACCTCAACGCCCTCAGCGGACAAGGGGTACACCTCGTTACCGTGAACGATTACCTGGCCCGTCGTGACTCGGAATGGAACGCACCGCTTTTCCAATTCCACGGTTTAACGGTGGATTGCATCGATAAACACCAACCCAATACGGCCCGCCGCAGGCAAGCCTACATGGCCGATATCGTTTACGGAACCAACAACGAATTCGGTTTCGACTATCTCCGCGATAACATGGCTACCCATCCCGATGAATTGGTTCAGCGAAAGCATCATTTCGCCATGGTGGATGAGGTGGATAGCGTTTTGATCGATGAAGCGAGAACGCCTTTGATCATTTCAGGTCCGGTTCCCAAAGGAGGAGACGGGGAATCTTTCATTCAATTGAAACCTTTCGTGGAGAAATTGATGAGCGAGCAACGCAATAAGGTTACGGCTTTATTGGCTGAAGCCAAAAAAGGCCACGACGCCGGAGACAAAGATTTCGGTTTGCCGTTGTTGCGTGCCTACCGCGCTCTTCCCAAAAACAAACCTTTGATCAAATTCCTTTCTGAGCCCGGCATTAAAACGGTTCTTCAGAAAGTGGAAGCCACTCACATGCAGGATCAGGGGAAAGAAATGAAAAAGGTCGATGCGGAATTGTACTTCGTGATCGATGAAAAACACAACTCCGTAGAACTCACCGAAAAAGGAATTCAATTGATGGCTTCCTACACCGGCGACGGATCGCTTTTCGTTCTTCCCAACATCGGTTTGGAAATTGCCCGCATCGAAAAAATGGAAGGCACCGCCGAGGAAAAAGCCAATGCCAAAGATGAATTACTAACCGATTACGGAGTTAAGGCCGATCGCGTTCACGTTCTTCATCAATTATTAAAAGCTTACACCTTGTTCGAAAAAGATGTGGAATACATCGTGGAAGACAACAAGGTAAAAATCGTCGATGAGCAAACCGGTCGTGTTTTGGATGGTCGCCGATATTCCGATGGTTTGCACCAAGCCATTGAAGCCAAAGAAAGCGTGAAGGTTGAAGCAGCTACCCAAACGTTCGCCACCGTTACCCTTCAAAACTATTTCCGCATGTACCACAAGCTAGCCGGTATGACCGGAACAGCGGAAACGGAAGCTGGAGAATTCTGGCAGATTTATAAGCTCGATGTAGTAACCATTCCCACCAACCGAAATATTTCGAGAAAAGACATGGACGATTTGGTGTACAAAACGGCCCGTGAGAAATACAATGCTGTGGTGGATGAGGTAGTGAAATTGGTGGAAGCGGGTCGCCCCGTTTTGGTGGGTACCACTTCCGTTGAAATTTCAGAATTGTTGAGCCGCATTCTTTCGATGCGAAAAATTAAACACAACGTTCTGAATGCGAAAAAACACCAACTAGAAGCCGAAATTGTAGCTGAAGCTGGACAAGCTGGAGCGGTGACCATCGCCACCAACATGGCCGGTCGTGGTACCGACATCAAGTTGGGACCCGGTGTGAAAGAAGCCGGTGGTTTGGCCATCATCGGTACCGAACGCCACGAATCCCGTCGGGTAGACCGTCAGTTGCGTGGTCGTGCCGGACGCC
>JAIYBD010000035.1 GCA_027488715.1 Bacteroidota bacterium
CCCTCTTCCCTTTTCAACTTTTGAAAAAATCATCAAAAAATTCAATCGAATTTCAATCACTTTTTTTTGACCATCTTTCTCCCAACCCCCATTCTCCGCCTCCCAAAGGCTTGATTTAATCCTTTACATCTTTTTTTGGTAAACTTAAATCAATCCTATGAAAACCATTTTTGTGGGGGCAATTCTGTTGTTCTCTAGCCATGGTCTTTGGGGACAAGAAAAATCAGATTCCATTCCCAAATTGACTATTCAAGAAGTAGAAATTTCTACACACTCTTTTTTGAAAAGGAATACAACTAGCATACAACCGATGCAATCTATATCGGCTAAAAAAATTGAAATGGCAATGTCGGCAACAACCGCAGATGCCCTGCTTTTAAATACCAACGCATTCATTCAAAAAAGTCAGCAGGGCGGCGGAAGTGTAACGCTTCGTGGATTCGAAGCCAGCCGAGTTCTGCTTTATGTAGATGGCGTTCGTTTAAACAATCTCATTTACCGTTCTGGACATTTACAAAACATCATTACGCTCGACCCTTTTGTTTTGCACGAAGTAAACCTTCATCTTGGGGCATCATCCAACCTTTTTGGGAGTGATGCTCTTGGCGGGGTAGTGTCGGTAACCACCCTTCTTCCTAAATTCTCTAACAACAACTCATTTACTTGGAAAGGGAAAATATCGACATCGTATCAATCCGCCAACCGTAGCACTCAAAATCACGTTCAAATCAGTCAATTCAATAAAAAATGGTCGTTCAATACGGCATTTAGCTGGAGTGACTTCAATGATTTGGTATCAGGAAAGCGTGCCAATCCGTTTTATCAAGGAACTTACCAGCTCCGACCATTTACGATTTCTCGAATTCAAGGAAGAGACTCCATCGTTCCCAATGCCAATCCCTTTTTACAATCAGGTTCTGGGTATACTCAATTCGATTTTTTTGAAAAAATTGCTTTTCGTCCTCATGAAAAAGTAGTTCATCAAGCAAACATCCAATTTTCAACGTCATCCAATGTTCCTCGTTACGACCGACTCTCTGAGGTCATTCAAGGCAAGCCACGATTTTCGGAATGGTATTATGGACCGCAGAAAAGATTCCTTCTTGCCTATGATCGAGTAAGAAAAAATGAATCGGCTTTTTTTCAAACTACCCTTGTTGGATTGAATTTCCAACACGTGGAGGAAAGTCGTTTTCAACGCCGATTTCAATCGGATAACCTCGATCGAAGGAATGAAAATGTTCAAGTTTGGGGAACGAAAGCTTGGGCTGAACGAAAAGTAGGCAACCGATCACTGGTTGTGGGTGGTGATGCCTATTTCAATTTTTTAGAATCGACCGCCGACCGAACCAATATCGTTTCCGGATTGAAAAAATCTCTCGATACCCGTTACCCCAATGGCCGAAACTCCATGCATCATGGGGGTATTTACTTCGAAAACAAAAAAGAAGTTAACCCAAAAATTCAAACCCAATGGGGAGGACGATTGGGATACTCCTACCTCTCGAGTGAACTGAATGATAGCATTTTCTTTCAGTTTCCCTTTTCACAAATCAAACAAAACAACTTCACGTATGCCGGCAACATGGGGATTGCTTACTTCAGCAAAGGAATGAATGAATCCCACCAATGGAAATTCACGTTCTTCTCTTCCACAGGCTTTCGAACCCCAAATATCGATGATTTGGGAAAGATATTTGAATCTGCCCAAGGCAAAATCATTGTCCCTAACGAAGCCATTAAACCCGAAAAAACATGGACAAACGACTTTGGATTCACGAAGCTATGCGAAAATTTGGTTTGGGAAAATCATGTTTACTCCACCTTGTTTTTCGATGCCATCGTAACGAGCCCTTTTCAATACCAGGGTCAGGATTCCATTTGGTATGACGGTGTTTTCAGCGCCGTTTATGCAAACCAAAACCAAAGAAGAGCGCTAGTTCTTGGTGGTAACAGCCAGCTTTCTTGGAAGTGTACTTCTCGCCTTACCTGGAATGCTGGGGTAAATTATACCCGTGGTCGGATTTTTTCTGGTGATTCCACCATTCCCTTAGATCATATTCCGCCTCTTCAATTTTCATCAGATGTAAATTATCATTTGGGGAAATTTAGCTGTTTGGGACAACTATTATTCCAAGGAAAAAAAGGAATTCAAGATTATTTATTAAATGCCGAGGATAATGAACAATATGCAACTGAAATAGGAATGCCAGCATGGATGATTTTCAACCTTAAATGCCGATATTCTTTGCCAAAGTCCATTGCTATTCAGGCCGGAATAGAGAATATTTTCGATACCCAATACCGGGTTTTTGCAAGCGGAATTAATGGTCCTGGACGAAATTTTCAATTTTCATTACGGAAGACATTCTAAAAAAAGAGCCAGAAAATCTGGCTCTTTTTTTATTTTCCGAACAGCGATTCTACGAAAGCTTTTTTATTGAATATTTGAAGATCGTCGATTCCTTCGCCAACCCCAATGTATTTCACGGGTACTTTGAGCTGATCGGAAATACCAATCACAACTCCTCCTTTTGCAGTTCCATCCAATTTAGTCATGGCCAAGCTATCCACCTCGGTAACGGCCGTAAATTCCTTAGCTTGGTTCATGGCATTTTGTCCTGTGGACGCATCAAGAACCAACAAAACCTCATCGGGTTTACCATCCATCACCTTCGACATGACCCGTTTAATTTTACCAAGTTCTTGCATCAAATTGGCTTTGTTGTGCAAACGGCCTGCGGTGTCAACTATGGCAAGATCATATCCGTGGTCGACGGCATATTTTACGGTATCGAAAGAGACAGCAGCAGGATCGGCATTCATGCCTTTATTGACGAAAGCACATCCGGCGCGTTTGGCCCAAACTTCCAACTGATCAACGGCCGCTGCGCGGAAGGTATCGGCAGCACCAATCACCACCTTGTACCCTTTTTGTTGATAGATGTGTGCCAGCTTTCCGATGGTGGTGGTCTTCCCTACCCCATTCACACCAACAACCATCAACACGTACGGCCGATTTCCTACTGGAATAACATAGTCTTCCCATTCGGCCGTTTCATTTTCGGAAAGAAGTTCTGCAATCTCTTCCCGAAGAATTTGCTGCAATTGATCACTTCCTACATAAGAATCCCGCTTTACACGTTCTTCAATTCGCTCAATAATTTTCAAGGTTGTTTCAACGCCAACGTCGGAAGTAATCAAAATCTCCTCCAACTGATCCAGAACCTCATCATCAACCGATGATTTTCCAACCAATACCTTGGCGATCTTCGTGAAGACATTTTCACGGGTTTTTTCCAACCCTTGATCAAGCGCTTCTTTTTTCTTTCCCGTAAAAAAATCCCAAAAACCCATATGCCTTAAATTGAAGGTAAAATTTTCGATCTACATTCTCCAAAACCAATTCGTATCCCGTTTTTCTCGGCATATCCCCTCATAATTACCGTATCACCATCCTGAATGGATGTACGCGTTGATCCATCTTTCAAAGTAATAGGATTTTTTCCGCCCCAAGCCAACTCCAACATGGAGCCAAAAGAATCTGGGGTTGGACCAGAAATTGTTCCAGAGGCCATCATATCACCAATTCTAACATTACAGCCATTGATGGTATGGTGAGCCAACTGCTGTGCCATATTCCAATACATATATTTGAAATTCGACTTAGAAATCAACTCTTCAGCACCCCGATCAGGTTGCAAATAAACTTCCAGATTAACGTCGAAATGCATGTCTTGCTTGTATTCTAAATAGGGTAAAACCTTTGGTTCTTGAATTGGACCTGCTACACGAAAAGCATCCAACGCTTCGAGGGTAACGACCCAAGGCGAGGCAACGCTACCGAAGTTTTTAGCCAAGAAAGGTCCCAAAGGAACATACTCCCACCGTTGCTTATCCCGAGCTGACCAATCGTTAAAGATCACAACACCAAAAATGGCATCCTCGGCCTGATCTGTGGTAATGTGAGAGCCAAGCTCTGTATTTTCGGCAACGATAAATGCCATTTCCAATTCAAAATCGATCATTTTACTTGGACCGAAAGACGGAACATCGGAACCGGCTGGCAAAAACTGAACTTTAGGACGGTGAATGTTGGTTCCTGAAACAACAATAGAACTTGCTCTTCCGTGGTATCCTACCGGGAGATGTTTCCAATTGGGAAGAAGAGCATTTTCGGGATCTCGGAACATTTTTCCAACATTACGCGCATGGTCTTCCGAACTGTAAAAATCGGTATAATCGCCAATCTCTACCGGCAAATGCAAATGCGCCGAATCTATGGGAAGCAATAGTTGGTCTTGATGGGCATGCAATTCAGAATCGGCATGCGTTAGTTGGTATTGAAGCCAATGGCGAAGCCAAACGCGAGCATCTTTACCACAACCCATCCATTTGTTTAAGATAGGTTCCTCCAAGGCATGAACAGAAAACGGGGCTTGATGCAACAAACCCTTTTGAGCACACGCTTTTAAATCAACAATGTAATCACCGATGGCAACACCCAAGCGCTGATCCCTGTAAGGAGTTGAAAATGAACCAAATGGAAGATTATGAATAGAGAAATCTGATTGTTCAGAAATAATTAACCAAGAATTCATGGATGAAATAATTTTCTACAAAGGTACATATTCCACCATAGAAGAAGGAACATTGAAATACGAGAAGGAAAAATTCCCGATCTTTTTTTGAAAAAATCAGAAACTCAGAAAACAAAAAAAGGAAATCCTCCGTTATGCATTGTATTAGAAGCATATTTTTTGTAATTTCGAGCCAAAATTAAAGACAGCCATGTCGAACAAAGCAACACTTTCCTACAACGAAAAAACTTACGAGTTAAACATTCATCCTGGAACCATGGGAGATGAAGCCGTAGATATCACCAACTTAATGGGTGACTCCGGCTTAATTACCCTAGACTCTGGATACAAAAACACTGGAAGTACCAAATCCAAAATCACTTTTATTGACGGTGACAAAGGAATTCTTCTTTATCGTGGATACCCCATCGAGCAATTGGCTGAAAAATCAAACTTCCTTGAAGTTTCTTACCTATTGATTCACGGTGAACTTCCTACCGATGTTCAAATGGCTGAATTTTCAGGATCCATTTCAAACCATACCTTGGTACACGAAAATGTGAAGAAGTTCTTAGATGCCTATCCATCCAACACTCACCCTATGGGAGTCATGATGGCAGTCATTTGTTCTCTATCTTCCTTCTATCCCAACAATGCAAATCCAAAAACTTCGCCTGAAGAAGTTGAAGTTACCATCCACCGCTTAATGGCGAAAATGGCAACCATTGCAGCTTGGACATTCAAAAAGTCCATGGGTCATCCTTACAATTATCCGAACAATAAATTGGGTTACGTTTCCAATTTCTTGCAAATGATGTTCGGCTTGCGAACTGATGATTACCACCCAGATCCGATCATTGTTGATGCTTTGGACAAATTATTGATCTTGCATGCTGATCACGAACAGAATTGCTCTGCAAGTACGGTTCGAATGGTTGGTTCATCTCACGTTAATTTGTACGCTGCAATCGCTGCAGGTATTGGCGCTTTGTGGGGACCACTTCACGGCGGTGCAAACCAAGAAGTAATTGAGATGTTGGAAAACATTAAAGCTGCAGGTGGTGACGTGAAAAAATTCATTGAGAAAGCAAAAGACAAGAACGATCCTTTCCGTCTCATGGGATTCGGCCATCGTGTTTACAAAAACTTCGATCCTCGTGCCAAAATCATTAAACAATCGTGCGACCAAGTTTTGGCCAAATTAGGCATCAATGATCCAGTTCTTGACATTGCGAAGCAATTGGAGGAAGCTGCATTGAACGATCCTTATTTCATTGAAAGAAAATTGTATCCAAACGTAGATTTTTACTCCGGTATCATTTACAGAGCCATCGGAATTCCTACGGAAATGTTCACTGTCATGTTTGCATTGGGACGTTTACCAGGTTGGATTGCTCAATGGAAAGAAATGCGTGAAATGGGAGAACCCATTGGACGACCACGTCAATTGTACCTCGGAAACGGTCCAAGAGATTACATCAATATCCAAAAGCGATAAAAAAAGCCCTCCGAAATTCTTCGGAGGGCTTTTTTTTAATTTCATTAAGTTCTTTAAACTGAAAACTCAGTTTTCAATTGTTTAACCACTTCAACAAGTACGGCATCGACTTGGTCAATTTTATCAGAAAGAGTATCCAAATCCATTCGATTTCTGGAGCAGTCTTCAATGTTTCGAATCACTTGAGCAATTTCTTGAATTTCCATTAAGTCGATGGAAGGTTTCAATTGATGAGCCATGCTATAAATTTGATCATAGTCACCCATTTGAAGTCCAACATGCATATTTTGAACTAAGGTTGGTGTATTTTTCACGAAAATGGAAATCATTTTTTGAATGAATTCATCATTTCCTGATGCGACTTCTTTTATTTTATCGAGGGAGTAAATCACTTTGATTTCTGTTTTTGGTATTTGGGGTTCAACAACCGGAATGGGTTCCGAAAGATCAAGAATATTTTGGATTTTCTGAAGTAAAATTTCTGGTTCAAAGGGTTTTGACAGAAAATCATTCATTCCAGCCTCATGGTACCTTTTTTCATCTCCCGTCAATGCCTTCGCTGTTAAAGCGATGATGGGAATAGAAATGTTCATTTCTTTTCTAATTTTTTCAGTCGCCTCAATACCTCCCATATATGGCATTTGAATATCCATTAAAATTAAATCAAAGGATTGATTTTTGAGCGATTCTATGGCCTCCAATCCATTTCCAGCTGTTTCTACAACAATTCCTTTCCCTTCTAAAATGGTGGTAGCTAAGAATTGATTTAACTGATTATCTTCTACGACCAAAACCCGAAGCCCCTTCAACTTACCCGTTGATTGACGTGCATTCTGAAGATCATGGGGAAGATCTTTATAATGACCCATGTTTAAATCCAACTCGAAGAAAAAGGAAGTTCCCATACCTTTCTGAGATTCTACCCAAATTTTACCATTCATAAGTTCAACCAATTGCTTTGAAATGGTTAAACCTAATCCGGTACCACCGTATTTTCGAGAAACAGAGTCATCTTCTTGGGAGAAGGATTCGAAAATTTTATTGATTTTGGAAGCATCGATCCCGATTCCGGTATCTTTTACTTCAAAACAGATTCGTTGTGATTTACCTTCTTGTTTAACCACTTTAGCAATCAATTCCACCTTTCCATCCGGCGTAAACTTGATGGCATTGGAAAGGAGGTTCAAAAGAATTTGATTAATTCGAGTTGGGTCGCCAAGAACAACGGGCGAAATTTTGGGATCGATCTTAAATGAAAGCATGATAGACTTTCCTGCAGCCAAGTGATTTACCGACCCAATGGCATTTTTTACTAATTTATCAACGTGGAATCCAATGGTTTCAACATTCAACTTACCCGCTTCAATTTTTGAAAAATCTAAGATATCGTTGATGATGGACAATAGGTTTTTGGAAGATGTTCGGATCGCATCTAAATATACTTTTTGTTTTCCTGTGAGTTCCGTATTGGAAAGCAGAGAAGACATTCCAATGATGGCATTCATGGGAGTACGAATTTCGTGGCTCATATGAGCTAAAAACACCTCTTTAGCGTGGGAAGACGCTTCGGCTTTTTCCTTGGCCTCTGCCAAAACTTTTTCGGTCTCTTTTTGAGAACTAATATCTACGTGTAAGCCAATGGAACCAATCAATTGTCCGTTTTGATCGAAAATAGGTGCCCCTGAAATAATCATGGGGATCTGTTCTCCGCCATTCTTTTTAACCAATGCTTCATACACATTGGCGTTTCCTTTCTGACGTTCGCTTAAGGCTTCATTAAAAATTTCAACCTCTTTTTCAGAGGGAATGAATAGTTCTCGAGCATTTTTACCGATAATGGATTCAACCTCATATCCAACCATTCTGCAGAAAATTGCATTGGCGTGAATGATATTCTCGTTGTTATCCACTTCAAGAATTCCCATCTCAAGGTTCTCAATGATTCCTCGGTACTTTTCCTCCGAATACTGCAAAAGCAACTGAGAATTATGTTCATCCGTTACATCATGAAAAAACCAAAAAGACCCCTTTTCTCCTTGGGTGGTCATAATCGGAGTATATTCCAAGTCAAAAACACGTCCATCCTTCATAAAAAACTTTTTCCTTTCGGATGTTTTATGGAGTTGAATATCAAGTTGGACAGTTTTTTCGAAAATTTCTGGTTCCATTAATTCTCCCTTGATTTGTTCGAAAACTTGATCGATGGAGAGAAGATTATTGGAATCCAAGGAGTGGATATTGAACCAATTCAGCAAAAACTCATTGGTGGTTTCAATTTTCCCTTCAGAATCGGCTAGTAAAACCCCCGACTTAAAGTTACTTAAAAGGGTTACCAATAGGTTTTTGAGGTTCAAAACAGCCTGATCTGATTCCCTCTTTTCTGTAATATCTCGGGCTATGGAGGTAACATGTACTTCTCCATTGCTTTCAAAAAGCATCTGGGTATTCTGAGCGAGCCAGATTTCTTTTCCTGATTTCGAAATAACGGGGAATTCACGATAAGATCCTAATTGGTTGTTTTCCAATTGTTGAACGAAAAAGTTGTATACTTCTTCTTGGAATGAAGGATGAATAAACTCCATGAAATGTTTACCCAGTAACTCTTTTTCGGTATAGCCCAAAATTTTCGTTGCCATGGGATTAACAAATGTGAATTTACCTTCCTGATCTGCTCTGAAAATGATGTCTGAAGCATTCTGAACAATTTGCTCAAACTGTTTCTGACTTTCGTCGGCTATTTTTTCTGCCTCTCTTAACTTAGTAATATCTGTTCCATAAACATTGATGTATTGTGCATCAAAAATGGGACAGATATTCAGCAAGAAAGTCCGATTTTCAGCAGTAATTTCGATTGAAAATTCTTTTTTCTTGATTCTTGCTAATCGTGCGGCTCTTTTCCATTCGCGACCTAAGTAGCTATTGGAATTATTGTTTGCAATGGAATTGATGATTTGGGCACTTGAAGCATTAGAATACAGCAAAAATCCATCGAATGAAATACGAAAAACCGGGTTTGGATTTTCATCGGGGAAACGAGAAATCAATTCGATTTCTTTTGTGCGTTTTTTTACTTTTTTTTCAAGATTTAGGTTAAGTTCTTTGAGTTCTAAATTGGCATGATATAACTCCATACTTCGCTCTTCGAGAATACGCTCGGCCTCTTTTCGTGCACTGCGTTCTCGTTCAAGCAAACGTTTGTATATATCTACCTCGTGCTGACTCATCCTAAACTTTCCACCAAAAATCTTACTTCGGCACCATCATGATTCCATTCCAACACCTTAATTTTTACTTTTTGCTGGTAATAAGTAGCACTGGCGTCAATCAACCCCTCAGCAAACGGGAACATTTTACGTTGAGAACGATAAATCATTTCAATGTGAGCAGAATCCATTTTTATCGTATCAAACTGAGGTAATTCTGCATCGGGATACAATTTTTTTACTTCAATGTGGATGTAAGAATCTACCTCATTCAACAATTCAAAAACCGAATTCACTCGTTGAAAAAAGGGTAAATACAATTTCGAAAATCGACCGGCGAGGTATTGACCAAAGGCTTTTTCTAGCTCAGGAATCCCAGCGCCGGTGGCTTGAGATAAGTGACCAAGGATGGATACTAAATCGGAAAAGGGATAGGTACCTACGGAAGTGAATACGCCTTTGGAAACCAACTCTTGGGGTTGAATGATCCGATCTACCATTTCAATCCCAAATTGGGATTCAACCATCTCCATCAATTCTGTAAATACGATACCTTTCATGATAATTCTCCGTTTTGGTACATCCTGTAAATTGTTGATTTCCCAATGTCTAATTTTTCAGCAACAACGGGAATATTCTGCTCATACTTCTGCAAGAAACGTTGTATAATTCGAATGTTATACTCTTTTAACGTTAATTCCTGGTTGAATAAATTTTCTTGCTCGTTCTCTAAGGTAAGAATACAATCCGACTCTTGAATAACTCCTGTATTGGACATGACGGCGGCCATTTCAATGACGTTTTTCAATTCTCGAATGTTTCCAGGCCAAGAATACGTTAGTAGCTTTTTACTTGCCTCGGGAGAAATTTTAAATTTTGGGATTTGATTAAACTGGGCATATTCATCCAAGAAAAATCGGGCAAGTGGCATGATATCCTCAGAACGATCTTTCAAAGAAGGCAAATGAATCGGTAAACCCATCAAAGTGTAATACAAATCTTCTAAAAAATTGCCTTTTTTAATCTCTTCAATTAAATTTTTCTTGGTAGAAACAATCATTCGAACCGAAAAGGGCACCGGAACATTTCCACCCATTCGGTAAACCACTTTTTCACGAAGAATACGCAGTAATTTAGCCTGAGAGGACGAATCAAAACTACATACCTCATCAATAAATAAGGTTCCACCGTTAGCCTCTTCAAATTTACCTTTTCGCCTAGCTTGAATCAACGGAAGTGCCCCTTTTTCTGCACCTAGCATTTCAAGGTCGAGCTCATGCCCCTTAGCCCCCCCACCTTGCAATACAACAAAGGGTTTATCCTGTCGATCCGAATGAAAATGAATGGCTTTCGCAACCAATTCTTTACCTGTTCCTGTTTCTCCAATGATCATAACATTGATCGACGATTTTGAAGCTTTTTCCATCATCAAATGGGCATTCAAAATAGCAGGTGAGTTTCCTTTTAAAATCTGATCAAAGCGAAATTTTAAAGTCAATTCTCCACGCAAATCAGCCAATTCCCTACGAAGTGATACGGTTTCAAAATGCTTAGAAACGATATTGAAAAAACGGTTAGGAGCATCTTCGTTCTTTTCCAAATAATCGTCAGCGCCCTCTTTCAGTAACGAGATTGCCGTTGAAATTTCTTCCTGGGCTGATACAATCACCACCAAAGAGTCGGGGGAATTTGATTTAATATCCAACAGAAAATCGTCGGCACTCCCATCAGGAAGGGAATGATCTAAAGAAATTAAATCTGGTTCCAAATGTAAATTCTGTATACACTCTTTTCCAGAACTGAATCGACTTATGGCCCACTCTGGGTTTTTAGAAACAGCATTGGAGAGAATTTCCCCGTAAAACGGATCATCTTCAACGATAAATACTCGGAATGGCTTTTGTGGCATATTTTTGAATAAGCTTTCAAAAATAATTCCCAATTTTGGAATTTCCATGTTTCAATTTGAAAATTTGACCAACAATAAAAAATAAGTTGCATGATTTCTAGCATTCACCCCATCCCATTTCAAGAAGTTCACCAATTGGCTACTATGGCCAAAGAAATTTGGTACGAATATTACCTAAGCATCATCACTCAAGAACAAATTGACTACATGCTTGAAAGATTTTACAACCGAGAAAAATTAGAGCAAGAATGGAATGATGGGGTTCATTTTTTATTCTTGGGAGATGTTGAAAAACCTTGCGGATTCCTTTCTATTTCTGAACAAGCGGCTGGTAATTTTTTCATCCACAAATTCTATGTAAAAAAAGAGAAACGTGGAGAAGGAATCGGTTCGAAAGCATTTCTTGAGCTCATACAACAGATGTCGGAAGCAAAAGAAATTCGATTGCAGGTGAATCGAAAAAACATAGCCTCCATCAATTTTTATTTCAAAAACGGGTTTAAAATTGAGAAATGGGCCGATTTTGAAATTGGTAATGGTTATGAAATGAACGATTTCATCATGCTTTGGAAACGACTTTAAAAGTCGAACATAATTCCAAAAGTTGAAATCATTCTTCCCGTATCAGCATTGATGAGTTTTGTTTTGTATTGGCCATTTCCTGCCACAATAGGTTGTCGGTTGGCGTCCCTTTCTAAAATTAAGTAAGGAACGGAAGGAAGGGAGCTTCGATTAGCATTAGCGAGATCGATGAATAAGTTTAAGGATTTTTTATTGAAATGAAATGTCTTGTCAACCCGCAAATCAAACTGTCCAAATCCAGGCAATCTTGCTTGATTTAATTGATTAGCATAATCGAAAACACCTCTTTGATTGATATCCCAAACGTTCATTTGCGATGAAAGCGCAATATCATACGGAGTATATGGATTTCCTCCAGCATAAGAATAACGCAATCCAAGTTGCCAATGTTTGGCGAAAACTTTTCCAAAGGAAAGGGTAGAAAAATATCTGTTATCCCAGGATGAAGGAACCAACTCACCGACGGAATTTGAGAATTCACTAACAACATAGGTTGCATTGAACATCCAAAAATAGTTCTTTTTCAATTGTTGTTTTGATTGAAATTCAAGTCCGTATGCCCGACCGGTTGAGGTAGAATTGGCCAACTGATTACCAATCAAAACATAATTAGCATTGGCATTGGCATAGGAAATGGAATCGAACAATAAAAAGGGAACCTGGGAGTATTTTTTATAAAATCCTTCGAACTTCACTTGATACCCTTGTTGATTTTTGTGCTCCACGCCGAGGACCAATTGATTTGAACGCATAAAATCCAAATTATTTTGATTTTGTAATTCCCCTTGAGAACCATACAACATCACGACATAAGAGGGCAACTGATAATAAATTCCCGCATTTCCATGAAGCCACCACTGGGGAGAAAATTGAACCGATGCTGATATCCTCGGAGAAATTTGTCTCCAAAATTGGGTCATTTTAGAATTGTACGAATTGCCATCCATTCGTAAACCGCCCGATAAACTTACGTTTTTCCATACGCGAGCAATGTTTGAAAAGAATCCAAACCGAAGCATATTCAATCGATTGGAATAATCGATGGTTTGGATTTTAGCATCACGGCTAGTAAAGTAAGAAAAATTGGAAGCTCTAATTTCATCCCATTCTCCATTAACGCCATAAGCCCACTCCCACTCTCTCTCGTATCCTTTTTGCTCCAACCGAAATTTATTTTCGGCCTCAATCGTTTGATAGCGCATCAATAAATTCTGTGGAACTTCTAAATTATCGCGGTATTTGAATGCCTTATTCAAGGTCCAATTTCGACTAAAGACTACGGAGTAAACACTTTTTGGCAAGTAGTGCTTGTAATGAATTCCGGTGGTGTATTGGTAAATATTTCCTTCAGGGATATATCCAACATTGTAAAGCAATGCCTCTGATGAGTCGTTATTTGTTCGGTTAAGTCGATATTTATCGTAACCGCCCAATGCGACTATGGTAATTTCATTCTTGTCGTTGGGGCGGTAAACTTGTTTGTACTGAACATCCGAATACGTTGGAATTACCGGTAAGCCCAACGCTTCCAATACGTGTTGTACATAACTCTCACGAGCCGAGAAAAAGAAAGAAGATTTTTTCCCCATGGGTCCTTCCAATTGAAAACCCCAATCCGAATATCCAAGGTTAAAGCTTCCCCCAAATCGATCTTTACGACCTTCTTTTTGCGTCATTTCCAAAACAGAACTCAAGGCATTGGGACGATTGGATGGAAAAGCGCCGGTGTGCAATTCTGCACTTTTCAACATTCGAGCGTTCACAATACTATTAGGACCTCCTGAAGTTCCTTGAACGGTAAAATGGGTTAAGCTAGGGATTTCAATTCCATCTAAGTAGAAACGATTTTCATTGGATGCCCCTCCGCGAATTACAATGTTGTATCCGAAAGAAACCCGGGGCGAAACGCCCGGCAAACTGCGGATGGTTTTTGATATATCAAGCGCCGAGCCGGGCATGCGCTCCAATTCATAAGCCGAGAGGGAATGGATGGAAAGTGGACTTTCTTTGGTCCGAGAAAAAGCGTCCTCGGTAATGAGAACCTCTTTCATTTCATGGCTTTTAGCAATGAGAATAAACTCGTAATACGCAGGTTTTGCGGAAGTTAATTCAAGTTGATATACCATTTGGGAAATGAAACCCAAGGCCGAAACTTCAACATTGTAAATCCCTGGTTTGGTCTTGATTTCAAATTTTCCATTCTCAGATGAAATGGCTGCGGCATTGGGACCAACCAATCGAATCGTGGCTCCCAACAGTGGCTCTTTTCCTTTTTCACTAAAAACAAATCCGCTGAAAACAGCATTTTGTCCGTGGAAGTTAAAAACAAAAAAAACTAGAACAATGAATGTTGACAGCAATTTTTTCATGCTGCAAAGTTACCCTTTCGATGACCGGAGAATTTATGACAATTGTCAGTTGTTGGTCAAAGAAGTTATCCTACTCATCCTTGCACAACCCCTCCACCACATGAAAGGCATCGTGCACTTTGGTCAATTCTGCCATGATTTTGTCGTTCTTGGAATTTGACTTACTCACCAATTCTTGCACCACCTTAGCCTGTTTCACTAGGTCATCCAAGGCCTTTCGAATGGTTGGAGAATCGTACGAAGTGGGCAACTTCCCGTTTTTCAAGGTTTCACCCTTCATCACCATTTCTGTTGCCCTTAAACGAATCGGGTCAAAATTCCCCTCCTCGGCAGGATGAAATGTTTGCGCCATCACCTTGTGAAACTCCTTCAACTCAACCCATGCATCCTTTTCAATCACCTTCAAAAACGGATCATTCAGTGCTTTCTGGTAATTCTTATCCACTTCAACCCAATTGATCACATTCCAAATAGCACCCAAATAATCGTTTCTTTTGTTTTGGTATTTCAAATAATAGGCGTGCTCCCAAACATCAATGCCCAAAATGGGAATCCCACGTTCTTTCATGACATCCATGATCGGATTATCTTGATTTGCTGAAGAACAGACCAACAATTTTTTATCCGGCGTTACCACCAACCAAACCCATCCCGACCCAAAACGAGTCATCGCTCCTTGATTCATCATTTTCTTTAATGAATCCAAACTGCCCCATTGTTGGGAAATGGCTTTTGCAACCGGCATTTCCGAATTCCAAGGTTGATTTATCCCTAAAACATTCCAAAACAAGGTGTGATTGTAATGTCCACCCGCATTGTTTCGAATAGCATCACCAGTTCTCGATGCCACCAACATCATTTCTTCCAAGGATTTCTTCTCGTATTTCGATCCTGCCAAAGCCTTGTTCAAATTATTAACGTAGGCTTGATGATGTTTGGTGTAATGGATCTCCATGGTAGCCGCATCAATGAAAGGCTCCAATGACTGATAAGTATAAGGCAAAGGCCCTAACTTAAAAAATTCGGGAGAAGATTGAGCGAAAGCCATGGTTGAAATCAAGGCGAAAAGGAGGGAATACAAATGCTTCATGGGATTTTTTTTTCAAACTTAACGGAAAGAATCAATTTTTTGTTCATTTCAAGGTAATTTCGTCTCAATATGCTGGCCCGCCCCTTCCCTATTATTCGAACTATCGACGATTTGAGTCAACCAGAAATGGATGTATTGGCCGAGGAATCACCGCTCGAAATTCGTTTAATTTTCGGCCAAAACGACCATCGAGAAGAAAAGGCACTATCGGTAACCATGCGAACTCCGGGCGATGACATGCACCTAGTTCTCGGATTTTTATTTACCGAAGGAATCATCGATCAACCCTCCGATGTTTTGGAAATTCGTCACTGCGAACAAACTCCCACAGAAGCTAAAGGCAATGTCATCAAAGTATGGATGAATCCTCATTGGATTTGGCCTCGGCAATCGATGGATCGTAATTTTTATACCACTTCAAGCTGTGGTGTTTGCGGAAAATCCTCCATCGATGCCATTCATAGCCGCTGTTCCTTTTCCATTCAACCCATTAATTTCCAACATTCCCTTTTGGGAACCTTACCTGAGAAACTTCGAATTGCTCAAATCGCTTTTAAACACACCGGCGGAATTCATGCCTCGGCCTTGTTTGATCTAAAAGGAAATCTAATTTCGATTGCCGAGGATGTTGGTCGACATAATGCTTTAGACAAAATTATTGGAAAGGCCTTCGTCAACAACCAACTACCTTTAGCTCAAAACATCCTTCTGGTAAGTGGCCGATTGAGCTTTGAATTGATTCAAAAAGCTGCAACGGCCGGGATACCCGTTATCGCCGCCATCGGCGCACCTTCGACTTTGGCCGTAGATCTCGCTAAAAAAATGAATATCAAATGCTTCGGCTTTGTAAAAGAAAATCGATGGAACGACTACACCCCCGAATAATTTTAATTTCCATATTTCTTTCCATTTTCGGAAGAATAAACGCCCAAGTAACCGATACCCTGTCGGAATGGACGTTCAAGGTCCCTTCCCATAAATCAACCTCAATAAAAGCAAATCAATGGCTACCCTGTGAAGTACCGGGAACGATCTACAGCGCACTGTATGAAAACAACCTCATTCCTAATCCACTCCTCAACCAACATGAGAAAGAGTTGCAATGGATTGAGGAAAAAGATGGATATTTCAAATGCATTTTTGAACCATCAACCGAAATTCTTCAAAAAAATCACGTCGATATTATTCTGAAGGGATTGGACACCTACACCCAAATTTTCTTGAACGGAAAGGCCATCATTCAAACGAATAATGCTTTTCGAACTTATCGTGTAGATGTCAAATCCATGCTCAAACCCGGTAAAAATGAATTATTGGTTGCTTTTGAATCGGCTATAAATCAAGGAAAGTTTATGGCCAAGAATCACCAGCCGTACCTTCCGGGGGATGAGCGGGTTTTTGTTCGCAAACCACAGTATCAATTTGGGTGGGATTGGGGTCCGAGACTTGCAGGATTTGGAATTACCCAGCCCGTTGTGTTAGAAGGATGGGATAACTTTCGCATAGAAAACCTCAATATTCAATCGAAATTGAATGAGCCGATGGATTCGGCTTGGATTACGATCGATGCTGAAATCATTTCAAATCACGAAGAAGCCATCCCTGTAGAGTTCATTCTTCGCGACAATTTGGATTTAAATTTTGGGAATACCTATCAAAGAATTCACGAAAATGTCTTTTTAAAGCCGGGAAAAAACGTCATTTCAAAAACCATGATTCTCCCTCATCCAGAGTTATGGTTTCCAAATTCGAGTTTTGCCAAAACCTATAAAATGGGGCTGGCTCTATTAAAAGACACGCTTCATCCCATTTTTCAAACGAAGAATTTTGGAGTACGAACCATTGAATTGGATACCACAAACGGAGCTTTCACTTTTGTGGTCAATAAAAAACCCATTTTTATTACCGGTGCAAACTACATTCCCGAATCGGCCTTTGGTCCGGTTGGACTATTCGATTCGGCCAAGGTGATTAATCATCGAAATCAACGCTTTTTTCAGTTCAACGAAGCCGGCGTAAACATGATCCGAATTTGGGGCGGTGGTCTTTACGCCGACGAAGAGTTGTTGGATTATTGCGACATGGCCGGAATTTTGGTTTGGCAAGACTTTCCATTTGCATGTGCCATGTATCCTGGCGACAAGGCGTTTTTATACAATGTTCAAGAAGAGGCCACCGAACACGTAAAACGAATGCGTACCCACCCCTGTTTGGCACTTTGGTGTGGCAACAATGAAAACGATGAGGGGTGGTTCAATTGGGGATGGCAAAAGCAATACGGATATTCAAGTAAGGATTCGATTAAGGTTTATTCCGAATATCAATTGCTTTTCAATAGCCTTCTTCCCGGAATTGTTCAAAATTATCATCCCAGCGCCCCTTATGTACATTCTTCTCCTCGATTCGGCTGGGGGCGCACCAAAAGCATGACCGAAGGCGATAGCCACTACTGGGGCGTTTGGTGGGGAATGGAACCCTTTGAAAAATACACCCAAAAAGTCCCCCGCTTCATGTCGGAATTTGGGTTTCAAGCCCTTCCACCTTACTCCACCTGGAAACGATCGGTTGCCGATAGTTCTTTGTATTGGAAATCACCCGAATTGAAAGCCCACCAAAAACACCCAACGGGATACGAAACAATTGAAACTTACCTTTTACGCGACTATCCAAAACCAGAAAAATTGGAGGACTGGATTTATTTAAGTCAGCTCAATCAAGCTAGAGGAATCGGAATGGCCCTTTCAGCCCAACGAAAAGCTGCCCCGTATTGCATGGGCTCTCTCTTTTGGCAATGGAACGACTGCTGGCCAGTAAGTAGTTGGAGCGCCGTAGATTATTATGGAAAACGGAAAGCGTTATTTGAAGGCATCAAAACTTCATTTAACGATAATTATTTGGTAGCAGATACCCAAGGCACTCATGTTTCGATTATTTGGACAAGGAAGGAACCCTTTTCCGTGTATTCCTTTGATGAGGATGTGAGTTTTGAAATTAGCCTTGTCCATCGTGATGGAAAAAAATTGGGTATGTGGGAATTGACTCCAACCAAAGCAGGAATAGAGTCCTTAGAAGGAACTGATTTTGCACTCAAAATTTTGGAATTTGATTTGGACACCATCAAAAATTTTCATCCTGCGGAATGCATTTTACAATTAAAAACGTTGTATCCATCCTGCGAAGACCTGATCGAATACCCTTCAGAATTCACCTTTGTACGTCCGAAAGATCTTCAGCTTCTTCCAGAAAATTTGAAATGGAAGGTAAAAAAATGCCGATACGACGATTGCAAAAATCGATTTAACCTAAGCGTTGTTTCCCCTTCCTTTCAAAAAGATGTTTATTTATTGGATCGAAATGACAAATTGAATGTATTGAACCAGGATCAAATTAATATTGGGGAAAATTTACCCCAATTCTTTAGTTTTTCGGGAGAAAAGTTGGTTTACCATGGAAGAAGAAAGGAAATTAGAAAGATTAAAAAAGCCATCGAAGTCCAAACCCTTAACCAATTCTTGGGGAAAAATCCGTAATTTTGCGCCCGTATGACGAATGAGCAATTTGAGGATGTAAGAACCCGAATCTCCAATTTAAGGGGATTCCTTTCCATTGAAGAGCGATTAGAGAAGATCAATGAAATTGAACGACTTTCGGCTGCCCCCGATTTTTGGGACGACGCGAATAAAGCGCAAGAGATCTTGAGATCCATCAAATCGGATAAAATGTGGGTAGGTGAA
The DNA here is from genome assembly GCA_027488715.1 of Bacteroidota bacterium. Classification (GTDB taxonomy): domain Bacteria; phylum Bacteroidota; class Bacteroidia; order UBA7662; family CANHCV01; genus CANHCV01. The sequence goes on from JAIYBD010000035.1 coordinate 18,966, forward strand.
TTCAACCAACTCAAAGGAAATTTTGAAGATTTAGAGGTGCTGAAAGAATTCAAGGAGATGGGAGAAACATCGGAAGCGGAACTCGATGCTGCCTATGCTACAACCTTCAAAATGTTGGAGGATTTGGAATTCAAAAACATGATGAGTGCCGAAGAAGACATTCTCGGTTGCGTTCTCGAAATCAACTCCGGAGCCGGCGGTACCGAATCGCAAGATTGGACCAGCATCATGATGCGCATGTACCTCATGTGGGCAGAAAAACACAGATTTACCGTTCGTGAATTGGAAATGACACCGGGAGAAGAAGCCGGAGTAAAATCTGTTTCCTTGGAAATCACCGGGGAATTTCCTTACGGATATTTGAAAGGCGAAAACGGCGTTCACCGTCTAGTGAGGATTTCTCCTTTCGACGCCAACCAACGCCGTCATA
>JAIYBD010000211.1 GCA_027488715.1 Bacteroidota bacterium
GGTACTGCGACCAAATCCAAGGACCAGATTGATGCTCAGGTCGATTTCATTGGAGCCTCATTATCGTCATCGGGCAATACGGTTTCTGCCGATTTTTTGAGCAAATACACCGATCAAATGATGGAATTGTTCGCCGAGGTGATTCAAAATCCGTCGTTCAACGATGAAGAATTTCAAAAGTTGAAGCGCCAAACCATCAGCAGTTTGAAGTCGAATAAATCGGATGCCAACGCCATTGCTCGAAATGTAGCTCGGGTGTTGCGCAACGGAAAGCAGCATCCTTACGGAAATATTTCGACGGAGGAGTCGGTTGGTCGCATCGATTTGTCGGACCTACGCAATTACTACCAGCAGTTTTACGTACCGAGCAACGCCTACATGGTTTTGGTGGGAGATATTGACGTTAATCGTGCTCGTATGATTTCAGAAAAGGTATTTCATATGTGGCAGCCTCGCAATTCCCAGATGGAGGTGATGGCTAATCCACAACCGCCCAAACAAACACAGGTGGTTTTGGTGAACAAGCCAGGGGCGGTTCAATCGGTCATTCAAATCACGTATCCTATTCAATTTAACCAGAAGAGTAAAGATTTCTTCGCTGCGATGGTGATGAATGAAATGTTAGGTGGTGGAATTTTCGGCAGTCGTTTGAATCAAAACTTGCGCGAAGGAAAAGCTTACACGTATGGAGCGGGTTCTCGTTTGAGCACCGATCCGTTTGTTAGCGGATTTACTGCTTCTGCCAGCGTTCGCACCGAGGTGACCGATAGTGCGGTGGATCAGTTTATGTTGGAATTGGAGCGCATGCGCAACGAGTTGGCTCCCGATACCTTGGTAAGGAAGATTAAGTCGTACATGACCGGTTCATTTGCTCGTTCGTTGGAAAGTCCATCAACGGTAGCCAACTTTGCCTACAATACGGCACGTTTGGGATTGGATCCGAATTTCTACCAAGATTATTTGAAATCCATCAGTGCGGTAACGGCGGAAGATATTCGCGCAGCTGCTCAAAAGTATTTACAACCCGGCGCTTGTTACGTTTTGGTGGTAGGAAATGCAGCGGCTGTTAGTAAGAAATTAGAGCGTTTTTCGGCCAATGGGAAGGTGATACAGTTGGATATTTATGGCGATCCTGCCAAAACAGGTGGAGCTGTTCCCGCCGGTTTAACGGTGAAGAAAGTCGTAGATAACTACATCGCAGCGACCGGCGGTGCCGAAGCGTACAAAAAGTTGAAGAATTATAAAACTTCTTACGACGGTGAAATTCAAGGTAGAACATTAACCGTTGTTACCTCTCGCATGGTTCCCAACTTCATGATGAATACCCAAAAAATGGGTAGCATGACGTTAGGATCGATGAAGTACAATGGAAAAACAGCGGTTCAAAGCGGCATGGGCGGAACCCAAAAAATCGAAGGGAAAGAGTTGGAAGCGGTAGCGCTGCAAGCCAACTTCGACTTCGATTGGAATTTTGAAGCGTACGGGGTGAAAGCCGAATTGAAAGGAACTCAAGAGGTAAATTCCATGAATTGCATCGTAATGGAACTTTCCAAAGGCGAATACAAAGAAACCCGTTACTTCGATTTGAAATCTGGTTTGTTGATCCGTTCGGAAGAAATGGTGACTCCTCCTCAAGGAGAAGCTTCGGTGAAAACAACGGATTATGCCGATTATAAAGCCATTTCGGGAAGTATTTTGGTTCCCGGGAAAATTACCCAAAACTTTGGTCCTATGGTCATTGAATTGAAATTGATGAATTCATCGGCCAATGAAAAGATGAAGGCCTCAGATTTTGAATAAACCGAATCTGGTGTACTATTTTAAAAGCCGCGGAAACGCGGCTTTTTTTTGTACCTTCGAATATGAAAATGGAGTATTTTCAGTTCGATGAGCATGAAACCTTGCATCATTCTTCGGTTAGTTGGGAAGAATTAATGGATGCCCATGAAGTGGTAGAAAAAAATCATTGGTTCAATGTTGAGGCTGATGCTCGTCATCATATTCTGGATCAGATTGCAGCTAGTTGGGAAATTCACCCTTTGTTGTTGGAGGATATTTTAGCCAAAGATCAATTGCCGAAATACGAGGTGATCGATGGAATTCTATTTTTCAGTTTGAAAATGATTTGGATAAAAAACGGTAAATTGACTTTAGAGCATTTGTCGTTTCTACTCAAAAAAAATCAGTTATTAACGATTCAAGATGGTATTCAGGGTGATGTTTTTGAGCAAGTGCGAACGAGATTAACCCAACGTACGGGAAAAGTTCATCAAAAGGCGGCCGATTTTCTGATGCTTCGGTTGTTGAATGCGGTGATGGATAGTTATCATGTGGTGCTGGATGATTTGACGGATAGAATTCAACAATTGGAGTCGGATTTACTGCTTCAAAACAATCAGGTTAATCTCTTTCATATTCTCGAGATGAAGCGTCAGTGGGCCGAGATTCGGAAGTGGATTGCGCCTTTGGCTTACGTTGTTCGCGACTTGAAGGCTGATTCGCACGATTATTTCAAATCTTCCAATATTGCCTATATCAACGAGTTGCAGGATCAAATCCATAATTTGATGACCGATTTGGAGTTGGCTCGGGAAGCGATGAATAACTTGATCGATATTCATCGGGAGAACCAAGGCCGAACCACCAACGACATCATGAAAACGTTAACGGTTATTTCGGCCATTTTCATTCCACTGACCTTTATTGTTGGAGTTTATGGGATGAATTTCGAAGTGTTTCCAGAATTAAAATGGAAATACGGTTACCTGTTCATTTGGATAGTTATGATTTTGGTAGCGGCCGGAATGCGGATGTATTTTGTTCGCCGGAAGTGGTGGTAATTACCCAATTTTTCGGGTGGTGAAGTAAGAAAAAATACTTCCCATACCTAATCCCAGCAATAGTACATAACCAATATCGGCCACTTTTAAAGCTACGGGGTAGGGTACTTGTTGGTATTCACTCAGTACCACCCATCCGAAATGTTGTTGACCTAAAACAATTCCCATTCCCGTAAGGATTCCTAAAACAGTAGCCCATCCGCTCACATGCACTCCA
>JAIYBD010000003.1 GCA_027488715.1 Bacteroidota bacterium
ATAAAAAAAGCTTTTTCTATCTCATCGGAACTGAACTCGACTTCTCCGACGGACTTCAAGGAAAAGGATTCTTTTTCAATAACCCCAATGCATCCCGCACCTGCGCTTGCGGAGAAAGTTTTTCCCTCTAAACCCCAGTGCAACTCCTCTCTCCATTTTCCCCTCTTTGGTACGGATTGGCCGCCCTCCTTTCCTTGGGCATCGCCACCTTATTCTACTATTTTAAACCTCAAAAATCCTACCCTAACCCGTGGATTCAACGAGGCCTTTTCCTCCTGAAATCTTTATCTACCTTTCTCCTTCTCCTCCTTTTTATCAATCCCATCCTTCGAAGAAACAACCGAGTGGTGCAAAAACCCATCATCGGAATTCTCGTAGATCAATCTCAATCCATCGCTCTGCAACCCCAAGGAAAAAAATACACCCAAGAAATTCCCGAAAAAATCAGAACCATTCAAAAGAAACTTGAAGGCAATTTCGAAGTAAAAACGTTTTCGTTTTCCAACGAATTGGCCGATTCTCTTTCACCGCGTTGGAGCGGAAACGCCTCCAACCTCGGTAAGGCCTTAGAGCAATTCCAAGAACAATTCGAAGGACAAAATGTGGGAGCACTCCTCATGGCTACCGACGGAATCGTGAACCAAGGGAAAAATCCTTGGTACATCGCGCAACAATTAACCTACCCCATTTACCCCTTGGCCTTAGGAGACACCACCCCTCAAAGGGACCTCGCCATCCAATCCATCAAACACAACGAGGTGGTTCTAAAAGGAAACGACTTCCAAACCGTATTTTCTCTATCTGCCAAAGAACTCAATGGAAAAACAGCTACCTACACCCTGCAAAAAATCGGCAAAAACAGTCAAATTTCCACCGTAAAAACAGGAAATTTCCCCATTCAACAAAATCGTTTTCAAACCAATATTTCCGCAACATTGCCGGCCAGCGAAGGCGGATTACTTCATTACCGATTAACCCTTGCTCCACTCGGGGGAGAAAAAAACATTCAGAATAACACCAAAGATTTCTTTGTTGAAGTGATCGACGATCGCGCCCGAATCCTGTTGCTGGCATCTGCTCCACATCCCGACGTGGCGACCGTTCGTCAAATCCTTGCCCAAAAACAATCCATGGAAGTGGTGGTAAAAAATCCGGAATCGGGCAACATCAACCTTTCCAATTTCGATGCGGTGATCTGCTTTCAGCTACCATCCATCAACGGCAACGATCAAATCGTTCAACAAATTCGCCAAAGTCAGTTGCCGGTTTGGTACATCGGAGGAAACCAAACGGCCTATTCCCGCCTCAATGCTCTACAAGGATTAATTTCGGTACGTCCGGCGGGAAAATCACTTTCCAACGAAATTACCCCCCTCCCCAATGCTCAATTTTCCCTTTTCGGACTTTCTGAAAAATGTAGCCAACGCCTTTCATCTTTCCCGCCTCTTCAAGTGCCTTATGGCGATTATTCCGTCCAAGGAAATGCAGCGGTTCTTTTCCAACAACAAATTAAATCAGTCCCCACTTCCATGCCTCTCCTCGCCTATGGTGACCAACAAGGCGTTCGCCAAGTGGTCTTGGTGGGCGAAGGAATTTGGAAATGGTACCTCGACGAATACGAACAGTTTGGAGAACACGTTGCTGTTGACGAGTGGATTTCAAAAACGGTTCAATACCTTGCCCTCAAACAAAACAAGAAAATTTTCCGAGCAAAATCTGATCGCCTTATTTACGAAGAAGGAGAAGAAGTGCTGTTCACCGCCGAGCTTTTCAACAAAAATTACGAACCGGTGAATGAGCCCGATGTACAGCTCACCATCAGCAACCCGAAAGGCAAAACATTTTCCTTCTCGTTAGGGAAAACCGAACAAAAATATCTAGGTAACGTAGGGAAATGGCCTGAAGGGAAATACCAATACGAAGCAAAAACAACCTATCAAGGAACGGCTTACTCCGAAAAAGGAGAATTCTCGGTCCAAGGAAGCACCCTCGAAGCGGCCATCACCCAAGCCAATTGGAGTTCACTTCGGAACTTAGCCGCACCCCAAAAGGGAATCCTCTACCCTTATGAAAATTGGGAAAAGGTTGTGGACGATTTATCCCAACGTCCCGATTTAAAACCCGTGAGTTATTTGGAATTATTGCTCACCGAAATCTTGGATGTTCCCTGGCTTTTGGTCTTATTGCTATCCCTTTGGTCGGCCGAGTGGTTATGGAGAAAATGGTTGGGACACGCCTAAATCCCATCCAAGCCGTTGGACTCATGTCGGGTACCTCCCTGGATGGGATCGATTTGGCCTATGTTCATTTTTGGGAAGAGAGTCACTGGAAATTTCACTTAGAACACACGCACTACATTCCGTACACCACTTCCGAAAAGAAGGAATTGGCCAGGCTGATGGATGTTTCTTCCACAGAACTCCTAGAAGCTCATTCCCGTTGGGGTCATCGTTTCGGAATGGAAATTCAACGGTGGCTTATCGCAATTCAACGAAAACCGCATTTTGTGGCCTCCCATGGTCATACCATTTTTCATCAACCTGAAAAAGGATTTACGTTCCAGCTGGGAGATGGATATGCCTTGCAAAGCGTCATTCATTTGCCGGTAGTGTACGACTTTCGAAGCGCCGATGTGGCGGCGGGAGGGCAAGGTGCCCCTTTGGTACCGTTCGGCGAATTCCACCTCTTCCCCAACTTCGACCATTTTTTAAACATCGGCGGAATTGCCAACGGCAGTTCGCGGCGAACCCACGATATGGAAGCTCGGGACATTTCCTTTGCCAACATTTGGATGAACCATTCCGCCCGCAAAATGGGATTGGAATTCGACGAGAATGGAGCGGGCGCGAGAAAAGGAAACGTTTGTGCTGAACTCTACAATCAGTTATTGGCCGATTCCCTATCCATCTCCTCCAGCCTTTCGGCGGAAATAGCGAGCCGGAGTTTGGAATGGATTGATGCTGCGGGGATTTCACCTGAAGACGAGCTGCGCACTGAATTGGAAGTGATTTTGGCCGTTTTTCAGCAGAAATGGAACATTTCTGGAACGGTGATGGTAACCGGGGGCGGAGCAAAAAACACCTTTTTAATGGAAAGAATGAATCAAACCCTGTCGGCCCAATTCGTACCCGCATCACCCGAACTCATTGATTATAAAGAGGCTCTTATTTTTGCTTTTCTCGGACTTCAACGAATCAGGAACGAAATCAATGTCTTTTCTTCGGTTACAGGTGCGAAAATTCCGACTTCAGGCGGAATTTTTCTGCCATGAAGCGCTTTTTAGGGCTAGCTTTGTAAAAAAACATGTCCTTACCATCCATTTTTAATTCTACAGAAACCGAAAAATTGGTGGCTCGAATCGAAAGATTATCCTCAGAATCTCAGCCTCTTTGGGGGAAAATGTCGGTAGCCCAAATGATGGCGCATTGTGCTCTTCCCTACGAAATGGATCATAGAAACCCGCCAAAAATTGGTTTTTTCCTCAAATGGATGATGAAGCTCTTTTTTAAAAAATCCATGCTTAACGATCAGCCATACCATCGGAATATCCAAACAGCTCCTCCTTTCCGGATGGTTCAGGAAAAAGAATTTTACGAGGAAAGGAAACGATTAATTGCCCTCATTCAAGCTAGCCAAGCTATGGGAGAAGGGTATTATCAAGGGCTTCCGCATTATGCTCTTGGCCCATTGAGTTCAAAGGAATGGAGTACGTTATTGTTTAAACACCTCGATCATCATTTGAGGCAGTTCGGTGTGTAATTCGAAAAAATTCGTACTTTTACAAAAACCAATTTTATGAAAAAAATTACCCTTTTGGCCGCGGTTTTTGCCGCATTTGCCGCTTCAGCCCAAACCAAATTGGAGGGCCTTTCCCACCCCGAATCCGTTTGTTCCAACGGTAAATTCACCTTCGTTTCCAACCTGGGCGAAAAAGTAGAGCCCACTAAACGCGATGAAGATGGATTCATCTCAAAATTCGACGCCAAAGGCGCTGAAGTGAAAAAGGATTTCATTACGGGATTGAATGCGCCCAAAGGAATGGCCTTGGTGAAAGATGTGTTGTACGTGGCCGATTTGGATCAAATTCGCGGATTTAAAATCAAAGACGGCAAAGAAGTATTCAACTTGGATTTGGCCGATTTGGGCTCTACCTATTTGAATGATATCGTGATGATTGATGAGCAAACCTTGATCGTTTCTGCTACCGATATTCACAAACTCATCAAAGTAAACTTGAAAACCAAAAAAGGCGAAGAGCTTTCTATCTCCAAACTTCCCTCCATGGGTTGCAACGGCTTGGCTTACGATGCCGAAAAGAAAATGTTATTCGTTGTGGGCATGGGTGGTAAAGTAACCAAGGGAGATGATGTAGAAGATATCCTCGGCGAAATCGGCTGGATCAATTTGGCGGCAGATCCTGCAAAATGGGCCTACAAGCGCATTGGAAAAGCAACAGGAATGTTTGATGGCATTGCCATATAAGAAGAAAAAACATTAATCGTTACCGATTGGAGAGGTGGAGAAGGAAAAGGATGCGTTTGGAAAATCGACCGCATGTCGGGCAAACCCACCGAAGCCGTGAAAATGGGCGCTTACGCCGGCCCTGCCGATTTCTACTTCAACGCCAAAGAAAATTCCGTAATGATTCCCGACCTTTTGGGCGACAGTGTTTATCCCGTTACCGTAGATTTTAGCATCAAGAAATAATGTCAAGGTCCGTAATTACCTCCCCAAGTAGCCCCAGCCCCATTGGGCCTTATAGCCATGCCGTGGAAGTGAAAAGTCATCAAAGGATGATTTTCACCAGTGGCCAAGTGGCTTTGAATGCCGAAACTGGAGCCATGGTTCAAGATTCAATCGCCGCCGAGACTAAACAAGTGATGGAGAATCTTGAGAAGATCCTCGTTTCTGCAGGCGTTGATTTTGCCCATGTGGTAAAATCAACCATATTTTTGACCAATCTCGACGATTTTGCAGAAGTTAATGATGTTTACGGGCAGTTTTTTGAAAACGATTACCCCGCGCGCGAAACGGTTCAGGTGGTTCGCCTTCCCCGCAATGCGCGCGTTGAGATTTCGA
>JAIYBD010000261.1 GCA_027488715.1 Bacteroidota bacterium
AAAAACCATAGAAATCGAAGACACCATTCTCCCTTCGAGAACCTCAGGGAGCACCTTCGAGAACCTCAGGGAGCACCTTCGAGAACCTAAGGGAGTGGGCAATTCTGGTGTCTGAGGCCCTCGAAGACACCATTCTCCCTTCTCCTTTCAAGTTTTCTCAGGGGCCTCAGGGAGCGGGTAGATCCGGTGTCAGGGACAACCTTAGCCCACCAACAGGGCCAACAAATTGTTCAACGCATGCGCCAAAATGGGATAACCGATGTTTCGGGTTCTCGAAACCATCATTCCCAAGGCCGCTCCCAACAAAACCCGCCCAATAAATCCGCTTGGGTGCAAGTGAAAAGCCGAAAACGTGACCGCAGAAATCCACACTACCGCATTCGGCTTCAATCCCATTCGCTCTAAATACCGAAACATCACCCCTCGGAAAACCCATTCCTCCCCAATCGCCGGAATGATCACCATCCCCACAATCGAAATGGTCCAATCCCCCCAACCGCTGATGTTCGACGTTAACGCATAGGTTTCCTTCATCGATCGGTCCAATTCCATCCAATAACCGCCTTGGGCACTCATCCATCCATCTATAACCGGCTCTAAAAATCCGTTGATTTGATCCACCACCACGCCGGTTGCCACCATCCCCAACAAACACCAACCCACGGTTTTCCAATTCAACCGCTTCCAGGTTAACAAATCTTTCAAAACCTCATCCCGCTCCAATAAACGGTACAAAATCACCGGAAAGATGGAAAAACCAAACAGGAAAAAGGAATTCATCACTTTAAATTCCACCGAAGCGTGGGGATCTGACAAGTAATTTTTCAAGCTGGAAAAGTGGGATAAATCTTGACCCGAAATCAGCGCCATCAAGGCCGTAGCAATGAAACCAAACAAGGAGGCGCTGAGCAAGGCCAATCCAAAAAATCCTACCAAGGGAATCAAGCTGTTTTTCCGTTCGATGGTTTCGCTCATGAAGTGTATTTTTGCAGTTCAATGGCAAAGATAGGCAACCTCGACTTAGGCGCGTTCCCTTTACTTCTGGCTCCCATGGAAGACGTTTCCGATCCTCCATTCCGGGCCGTTTGCAAAGACAATGGCGCTGATCTCATGTACACCGAATTCATCTCTACCGAGGGACTCGTTCGACATGCCGCAAAATCTGTCCAAAAACTCGATATTTTCCCCGATGAACGCCCCATGGGCATTCAAATTTTTGGGGGTGCCGAGGAGGCCATGTGGGGTTCGGTAGATATGGTTTGCGAAGCAAAACCCGAGTTGCTCGACATCAATTACGGTTGCCCGGTGAAAGCCGTGGTTTGCAAAGATGCCGGTTCTGCCCTGCTGCGCAACGTCGACAAAATGGTGAAACTCACCGAAGGAATTGTGAAGCGCAGCACCGTTCCCGTTACCGTGAAAACCCGTCTCGGGTGGGATGAATCTACCAAAAACATCGAAGAGGTGGTGGAACGATTGCAAGATATTGGCGTTGCCGCCGTTTCCATCCACGGAAGAACCCGAGTACAGATGTACAAAGGCGAGGCCGATTGGACCCTCATCGGAAAAATTAAGAACAACCCCCGCATTCAAATTCCCATTTTCGGAAATGGCGACATTGATACGCCTGAGAAAGCAAAATTGTACAAAGAACGGTATCAGGTTGATGGGATCATGATCGGCCGAGCCAGCATCGGATATCCTTGGATTTTTCGAGAAGTAAAGCATTACCTGGAAACGGGTGAAAAATTAGCACCGCCAACCACGGCCGAACGCGTGGAAGCTTGCAGAAAACACTTCCAAAAATCCATGGAATGGAAAAATGAAAAATTGGGAATCCTCGAAATGCGCCGTCATTACGCCAACTATTTCAAAGGATATCCCGATTTCAAGCCCGTTCGGATGGCCTTGGTTAGCTCGATGGACAAAAATGAAATCCTTGAAATTTTAGGTCAAATTGAATCGACTTTTTCCAATTTTTCATTGGAACTTGCGCCTTAACGATTGTATCTTTGAAGCTTATGCACGGAAAAGGCGCAATGTGGAAATGGTTTTTGGTTTGGACGTTGTTTTTGTCCATTCCTCTCGCTTCGTTCCCGCACTTTTCTTCCTCCAAACCGCTTCCAACCAAAGAGCAAAAATCGACTTCCAACGAAGAATTGAACGCTCAAGTGATGGTTCAGCCATCGTCCTCGGCCGTTCCGGTCATGTTAAAGTCGTTGGATTGGCCAGATTTGAACGAGGGCATCGTTTCAGAAATTCAGTTCTTCCATCAGGAAGAAGCCAAGAAAGCATTTAAGCCGCATTTTGGCGCGCATCAATCCGTGGTGTTCCAACGGTTGTGCACCGTAGCGCGCCCCTCCCAAGCTCCCTAATTTCGGTATTCACTTCCGATAATCACCCCATTTCCTTTTCAAGGAAGCATCATCATCATTCAAAAAAAACAAATTAACATATGAAAGCACAACGATTTATTCAGTGGTTAACCATTGTTTTGGTAGCCATTTCATTGGGTCGACTCAGTTTGACCTATTTTGCCAATTCCCAAGATGCGGATATTGAGGCCATCACCAAGGGCGATTCCAAAGCCATGCAGTCGTACAAAGACAGCATTTCCGATCAAAACGTGTTCTTGTGGTACACCTACAACGATTTGCAAAAAGCCAAAATGAACCTTGGTTTGGATTTGCAAGGCGGGATGAACGTGGTGATGGAAGTAAGCGTGGGCGATGTGATCAAGGCCTTGGCCGGAAACACCAAAGACGCGAATTTCCAGCAAGTATTGGACAAAGCCAACGAATTCCAACGCAATTCTCAAGAAGATTACGTGGCTTCTTTTGTTCGCGCCTTCAAAGAAGTAAACCCCAACCAACCGTTGAACCGCCCGTTTGCCATTCGTGCCAACGCCGGTAAAATCGGTTCTTCTACTTCCGATGACGAAGTAGTAAAATACTTGAACGATCAAGCCAAAGATGCGATTGACCGTTCGTTGATCGTATTGCACAACCGTATCGATAAATTCGGGGTTGTATCTCCGAACATCCGCCGCCAGCAAGGAACCGGTCGTATTTTGATCGAATTAGCTGGGGTTTCCAATCCTGAGCGTGTGCGCAAACTGTTGCAAACCGCTGCTCGTTTGGAGTTCTGGGAAACCTACGAAGCCGGTGAAATCATGCAAACCTTGGTAACTGTTGACGAAAAATTGCGCGGCATTTCCAAGAAAGAAAACAAAGACAAGAAAGAAACAACCACCGATTCAGCTTCTTTGGTTACCGGCGCTGCTGATTCTACGGCTACCGCTGCAACCACCGACACCAATGCTTCAGATTTGTTGAGCGGCGGAAACAAAGACACCGCAGCGAAAGCGAACGTTGCTAAAGGAAAAGATGGAAAATCCAAAGAAATTGGACTATTCACCTATTTGGCTCCAGCGGTTTTCCAAGGCCAAGGCGGTACGCAAGTAATGCCCGGACCCGTGGTAGGTTCTGCTCTTCCAAAGGATACCGCTCGTTTGAATGCGATGTTGGCATCTGATTTAGTGAAGATGAGCCTTCCTCGCGATTTGAAATTGTTGTGGACCGTAAAAGGCGAAGATCGCGA
>JAIYBD010000080.1 GCA_027488715.1 Bacteroidota bacterium
CGCGAGTTACGAGGATGACATCGTTCCGACTGAAAATACTACCTTTAAAGAGGAAAGCCCTACCACCGAAAGCGTAGCCATGGGCCAAGCTCCTCCATCTCTTGGCACTCAACGTGAAATGTTTGGGGATGCTGATGACCAAGACAAAAGCATGGTAGCAAGTGACGTTTCGATGCCAAAAACACTTTCGGCCCCCAGAAAAATAGGGAAAGGAACGTGGGAAGAGCAACTTCTTAAATGCGGTATTTGGGACGGAAAGGAAAATTTGTTTCCTACAAGAATTCCAGCAACCGTTGTGGATGGCAAACTAAAGATTACCCGCACAAATCGGTTTTCGGAATCCAAGTGGAACTCCCTTGATTCGTTAATTCAGCATTATTCAGAGAACGAACTGCGCAAAGGCAGCATCGAATTACTTCTTCCCTTGCGATAATTTATTGAGTCGTTTGCTCATCCAAAAGTGGATTCCGAGAAGTACCAAAAAAATGCAAGCAAACATCAAGTTGTTGGAAGCACTTCCACCCAAATAAAGTTTCTCAATCTTTCCCAAGTAAACCACGGCATTGAACAATGCCAACGACCCATATAAAATGGGACGAACGATGGTGCTGTATTTATTCATCATGAAACAAAGGTAATTCAACAAAATTATTCAACAACCTCTTCTGGCATTACAAGAAAAAATCAGACGTATGATTTTTTGCCGTAATCGATAATTTTTTTTTCGAAACAATTTTTTAAAAAAATCTGAGCACGATGAAAAGGAAAAATATGCCATTTCCGCTTTCTTTTAAACATTATTTTAGAAATGCCACCTCAAAATCACAAGGCAGATGGAGATTCTAACCTTAATAAAGCGAGAAAGAAAGATGAACAAATTTGATTTTTTTTAATCTTTCGTTTGGAAGTTTGGAATTTTTTGTTAACTTTGAACCATAACCTTACAGAGAAAGGTTTTAAAACCAGAAGTTATGAAAAAGTTATTCTTCGTTTTCGCCGCCATCATCGCCGTTTTAGGAGCTCAAGCTCAACGTAATTGTGGATCCATGGAAGTTTTGGAACGCCTAAAAACTGAAAATCCAAGCTACGTAGCTAAAATGGGTGAAATTGAAGAACATACTGCTGAATTTGTTCGCAACCACCAAGGTTCGACTGAGGCAGTTATCACCATTCCTGTTGTTATCCACGTTTTGTACAACACCAGCGTTCAAAACATTTCTGATGCTCAAATCCTTTCACAAATGGATGTTTTGAACGAAGATTTCCGTTTGTTAAACGCAGATCATGTGAATACTCCTTCCGTTTTCGCTGGTTTGAAAGCCGATTGTGAGATTAACTTCGTTCTTGCTAAGCGCGATCCAAACGGAAACGCTACCACGGGAATCATTCGTAAGTCTACCACTGTTACTTCATGGTCTTCTAATGATTACGTTAAGTATTCTTCTCGCGGTGGCGACGATGCTTGGCCTGCAGGTTCTTACCTTAACATTTGGGTATGTAACTTGGGCGGTGGTTTATTGGGTTATGCTCAATTCCCTGGAGGCCCTGCAATTACGGATGGCGTTGTGGTTGGATACCAATATTTCGGTCGCACAGGCACCCTTTCTGCTCCATTCAATAAAGGAAGAACTGCTACCCACGAAGTAGGTCACTGGTTGAATCTTCGTCACATCTGGGGTGATGCAAACTGCGGAAATGATTTGGTAGACGACACCCCAACCCAACAAACTTCAAACTACGGTTGCCCTTCTCACCCAAAAATTACTTGTTCCAACGTTAATGGCGACATGTTCATGAATTACATGGATTATACCGATGATGCTTGTATGTTTATGTTCAGTGCTAAACAAAAACTTCGCATGCAAGCTGTTTTAGCAGCAGGCGGTTCTCGTGCAACATTAGCTACCTCTTTGGGAGGAACTGCTCCAACCGGTGGAACCACGTGCGCTGTGCCCAACGGATTAACTTCTTCCAACGTAGCTAACACCACTGCAACTTTGAACTGGAATAGCACTGGTGCTGCTTCTTACAACGTTCAATACAAATTAGCTAGCGCAACCACCTGGACTACAACTTCCACTACATCAACTTCATTAGCTCTTACCGGTCTAACAGCAGGAACGTCTTACAATTTCCAAGTTCAATCGGTTTGCACCGGTGGAACAACCAGCGCTTATTCTGCTACCGTTACCTTCTCTACGCTTTCTTCAACAGGATGTGGAGTTGATGCTTTCGAATCCAACAACACAGCGGCCACAGCCAATGCTGTAAGCGTTTCTGCTACTGTAGCTGGAACACGCAATGGTTTGATTTGCCCCGCTGGCGATATTGATTGGTTCAGATTCAATAACCTTTCAACTGCTAAAAATATTCGAGTAACTCTTACCAACCTTCCTGCAGATTACGACATTTATTTGTACCGTTCTACCAATACCACAAGGGTTTTAGCCTCCTCCGTTAAAACAGGAACAACTTCAGAGTCCATGACGTTGAACAACGGAACCGTAGGAACGTACATGGTTAAAGTTCAAGGTTACAACAATGCTACCAATGCATCTAGCCCTTACACCTTGACCATCCAAATTGGATCTACCACCTTCCGCATGAACCAAGATGGTACACAACAAACCATTTCTGGATCTACCGAAGAAAGCCTTTCCAACGTAAACATCTATCCTAACCCTGCCAACAGCATGGTCAACCTTGAGTTCAATGCTAATCAATCTGGTCAAGCTCAAATTCGCTTCATCGACCAAATGGGACGTGTTGCTCAAACCTATTACCAAACAACAACCGCTGGAAACAATTTGATGAACTTGGATATCAATTCAGTTCCAGCTGGAGTGTACTTTGTTCAGATGATTTCCAACGAACAAACCATCACAAAACGCCTTGTAATTAGTCACTAAGTTCGCAGCTTAGATTCATTATAGCCGGTTCTGTCGCAGGAACCGGCTTTTTTTTGTCAATTTGTCAGCAAATTCCAACTGGCAAAAAACTTGTAACTACGTGGGAAAAATGTACCATTATGAAAGGAACTATTTCAGTTAATACGGAAAACATTTTTCCGATCATCAAAAAATCACTTTACTCCAACCAAGAAGTATTCCTCCGGGAATTGGTATCCAACGCTGTGGATGCTACTCAAAAATTGAAAGCCCTTTCCAACATGGGGCAATACTCCAAAGAGTTGGGAGAATTGAACATCGAAGTAAAAATTGATCAGGAAGCTAAAACACTTTCCATCATCGATCGCGGATTGGGAATGACGGCCGATGAAATCAACAAATACATTAACCAAGTGGCATTTTCCGGGGCTACGGAATTCATGGAAACCTACAAGGATAAACTGAAGGAAGAAACCATGATCGGCGCCTTCGGACTCGGCTTTTACTCGGCTTTCATGGTCGCCTCCAAAGTCACCATCGATTCATTGAGCTATCAAGACGGCGCTCAACCCGCATTCTGGAGCTGCGATGGAAGCACCGAATTCGAAATCTCCGAAGGAACCCGAACCGAACGAGGAACCACCATTACACTGCATATCGCTGAAGACGCTGAAGAATATTTACAGGATGCTCGAATCAGCGAAATCCTCCAGAAGTATTGCCTATTTCTTCCTGTCCCTATTCACTTCGGAACCACCACCCGGAAAGAAGGCGAAGGCGACGATGCCAAAGAAATCGTGGAGCCCGCTATCATTAATCAAACCAAACCCATCTGGGCCCAAAAACCCAGCGAGTTAACCGATGAAGATTACTTGAACTTCTACGAAGTGCTGTTTCCCTTCCATGAAAAACCACTTTTCTGGATTCATTTGAATGTAGATTTTCCCTTTAACCTCACCGGAGTTCTTTACTTCCCGAAGTTTAAAGCTGATTTCGATCCCAATAAAAATAAAATCCGTTTATTCAGCAATCAGGTGTTTATTACCGACTCCGTAGAGGAAATTGTTCCCGACTTTATGCGCTTGCTGCACGGGGTAATCGATTCACCGGATATTCCATTGAATGTATCCCGATCTTTCTTGCAAACCGATGGAAACGTAAAGAAAATTACGGCCCACATCACCAAGAAAATATCCGATAAACTGGCGGAACTGTTTAAAAATGATCGACCAGGATTTGAAGAAAAGTGGGCTGATCTGGATTTGTTCGTGAAATACGGCATGTTAACCGAAGAGAAGTTTGCCGAAAAAGCCAAAGATTTCTTTTTGGTGAAAGACCAAGATGGAAAACTATTCGATTGGACTTCCTACGAAAATTTGATTTCTGGAAATCAGACCGATAAAGACGGCAATAAAATCGTGTTGTATTTTGCTAATCGAGATCAACAAATTAACGCCATCGAACAAGCCATTGCTCGCTCCTATTCCATTTTGGAATTAGGTCATGCCATCGATCCACATTGGATTGGAAATTTAGAACAGAAATTGGAGAAGATCCGATTCAAACGAATTGATTCAGAACCCATCGATAAGATCATCGGCAAAGATGAAGTGATTCCAAGCTTATTGAACGAGGAAGAATCCAAGGCCGTTAAAGAAAAAGTAGAAAAACTTTTGGAAGAAGATAAAAGCTTGGTGGTTAAAACCGAGGCTTGCGGTTTGGATGTTCATCCGATTACCATCACCATGAATGAGTTCATGCGACGCATGCACGACATGGAAGCATTGGGAGGAAAATCCATGTTCGGAAATATGCCATTGATGCACGATGTGGTGATCAATACCGCCCATCCCTTGGTTAAAAAGGTGATGGAAATGCCCGAAGAAAATCAGGAAAATTCTTGGAAATACTTGGTTGATGTGGCGAAACTATCGCAAGGCATGCTTCGAGGAAAGGAATTGAATCAGTTCATTCAGCATGCCTTAGATAAGATTTAATCTTTTCGATACCACTTTAACAACTGTTTCATTTGTTGGTGAATGTTGTGGTGGGTTTCAACAAAAGTCCTGGCTTCCTCGGCCAGGACTTTTTTCTTTTCAACAGGCCAGGACAGATAATCCTCCAACTTTTCACGCAAATTGGTGGTGGTCGCCTGAATAACGGGAACAAGGCTTATGCCATCGGGCAAATACCGGGAATCGATATGAACAACAACCGGAATTCCCATGGCCATCATTTCTACGGCTACCTTTCCATACCAACCGATGATCAATTGATCGAATCCGAGGTTTCCACGGTTCATGGCCTGCATGGGAGTAGAATTCCCTTCGATCAACTCCAGTGGAATTTGGATTTGTTGGGCGGCAACTTCAAAAAACTGAGTTCCCTTCAAATTTCTTCGGGTTGGCGCATGAATGGCCAATGGAGATGAGAAATCCCGATGAATAAAAGGCCATTCGGAAACATCAATCACTTGGGGCATCCATTGAGCTCGGGGAGAGACCCCCAACAAATCGGGAGTAGAAACCAAAATAACGTCGGCATATTTCTCCCACGATTTAGCCCATTTCATTCGATTGGAAGATAAATGTTCGGGCTCTACTTCAAACTGTTTTTCGCCAGATAAAAATCGATAATGATCTGGATTAACCAACTCAGATCCCCGAAAATGAACTACGACTTTTTTTCTGAGCAATTTCAACAACCACAAATCCAGGTGATGGAATCTCCAAATAGACACCAAGGATACTCCGTAAAAAAAGTGAAAAGCATCGAAATGAAAAATGGCATAAAAGGCAAACCAAAGTCGACGAAAATCTAACCAAATCCCTTTTTGTTGAAAGTTGTATTCGTTGGAGAAAAAGCGAGCGTCTTTTCCAATGTTTACGGAAATGGCCTCATGACCTTGTTGACGTGCTTCATGAGCATACAAGGCCATTTGATTGCCCACCTCGTGTCCGAAATACAAAATTTTCATTTCTTCTTGGAAGGTAAGGTCAAAAGTTCAAAATTTCGATTTTGGATCGGTGAACCACCAAAAAAAAGAGCTTGTTTCTTACCATTATATGCAAAAGCTCTCGGCTGTTCTTCCCCAGTTCTCAAGGTGAAAATCTTCTTTTTTTTCCATTGAAGTAGTTGAACTTCGCCTTTTTTTCGTTTATCACTCCATCCCGAAAGCAATAACTGATCAGGTTGTACAAAGGCCATTACTGACTTATTGAAGGTACTTTTTTCTTTGGTTATGATGCCAACACAGATTTTAGATAATTCCCTAGTTTTTTCTAAATCTCCAACCAAAATTGAATCTTGGACCCAAAAAGCGATCAAACCTTTAGAATGAACGGAATAATTGAAATTCCCTGTAAGGGTATCCATTCCTGTTGGCAAAGGAAGAAATTTTACTTGTTGGTTGGAAAGTTCAAAAATCAACAATCGATTATCGGATTTTGCTCGGCAACAGAGAAGAATTTTGTTACCGTATTGGAGAAGATTTTCACCATTGCAGATTTTAAAAATGGAATCGAGCTGGGTTTTCCAAGGTTGCTCTAAGCTTTTCGTTTGTTGGTTGTATGCCCAGAGCTCGTACCCGGTTCGATCACGGTCGTTTTTTCCGAGGAAAAACATCTCAGAATTCATTTCTACCAAGGAAATAAAATACTTGGGGAACGAGTTTTTAGAAACAAGGAAAAGCAAGGAATCTCCTTGATAAAGAGCTATTTTTGAAGGGTATCCAGCAATGATTATTTCATCGGTTCCTCCCATGGCATAGGTTGAAATATCATCATTTCGAAATGAAAAAACAGTTGAATTAACCGTCGAATCGAGGAAAAAGACATCCTGATATTTTCCACTGGTACCCACCCATCCCCATTTCGGATGATGAACCACATACTCCATTTTTTGCAAATCCACTGGAATTGAAAAATTAAATGATTCCATTTTTCCTCCAATGGAATAGGTGCAGCTTCCTTTTTCCCGTTCCAAGGATACTTTTTTGATCAATTTGGTTGATTTAGCCTGATTCGTTGTGGGCAATTCTTCAAAATCCTCCGGGAAACGAACAGTTCCATCTGTGATGGCTTTTCCTTGCTCATCAAAAAATTTCCATTCTACTTTTTTCTCGACATTCCTTACCCGAACCGCAATTTTTTCATCCCCATTTTTAGATTTAAGGATGATGGAAGGGGTTAATTCTTTCCCTAGAAAAACGGTGTATTTCCGATTCCCCTCTCGATTTTGGTAATAAACGTAATAACCACCATTTTTATCATCCCGGTAATTCATGGCCCAACCCAAAGGGGTAACCACCGAATAGAAACTGGTTCTTCGAACATTTTTTACCCCATTCAGAAATTCGGCTTGCCCAAGATTTTCGATTTTCCCAGTTACGGGATTAAACCGGAAAAACCAGCCTTTGGGGGTTGCTGTTCCATAATACCAACCGTCGTTTTCCTTTCTCCAATGGAAACTCATATTGTCAGAAACTCGATTTTCTCCTTGGGTGAAAAATTGGAGGTTGGCCGAATCTCTCCCCGCTTTAAGTTTCCAAATGAGCATGGGTTGTCGATTTAATCCAAAAAATGCATCCTCGATAGAATCGTATTTGGGAGGATCTAAAACCCCATCAATCATGTCAAAAACCTGTACTTTCTTTGATTCCACCTGAAAATAAACCATGGGATTGTTTTTTCCAACGATCGAATTACTTCTCCGATACCCAATAAAAATATGGGTTTTACCCCATTTATCTGTCAGAATGGTTTGATATTGTAACGTGATGCCATAAGTAGCATTGGGAATAGTTTTCCAAGATTGCCCATGGGAATGAAAGGTTAAGATGAAAAGAAAACCAAGAAGGACTCTTCTACTTAACCAATTCATGACTGCTTTTTGCTTTCGAGCCAAAAACCCCCAATCCACCCTGAATATTGGAAATAATTCTTACCGGTTCCGAAAACGGATTATTTCCAACTTCTTCCTGCAACCTTAAACTACGCTCGTGGTTAAACAACTCTTTCGAATATCGGATTAAAACTAAATTTACCGAAATCGACATGTTGTGGTAAAAACTTGGATAATGAAGTTTGAATGATTTGGTTTGACCATTAAAAAAAGCATCGGAAAAAAATGGCTGATCCAAATTAAATCCCAACGAATTTTTCGACGGTCCAAATGCACCTTTATCGGTAAATTCATTAATGGTTAAATCATTAGAATAAAACGAAAGGGTTATGGGAAATGAGGTAAATGAATCTTGAACTTGCAATTGAAGCTGATAGAAATCGTTGCTGCCTGATGGATCGGAAATTTCAAATGTGCATTCCGTGAAGAAATCCTGATCCACAAAAGTTGCCGAGTCGGTTCGAACAATATTGGCCAATGGAATGGGCGTAACGCAACTGGCTGTGGCCGTGGCTGTTTCAGTGTTGGGTGCTGACAACTCCAATTGATACGTTGAACCCGGATTGGGTTTGATTCCCGGCAGGGTGAAAAAATAGAGGGTATCGGAAGTCGGATTCCATCCCCCGCCAAACGACAATTCCTTCTCAATAACCCAACCCGAAAGCGGGGCTCCATTTTCTTTCAAGGAAATCGATGCATTGGAAATGGAACTAACTGGAGTAACCACTCCGATCGAAGGCCCCGATTTCCCCACCAAGATTCGCCAATTCGAATCGGTTGAAAAAGGAGCACTAACCACCAATTTAGGCGCTTCGTCGGGAATATTGAGGTCGATAACTTTGGTGCACGAAAACGAAGCAAAAAGAACGAAGATTAAAAAAACTCTATTCATAGCTTAAAATTTAAATCCGTAAGAAATCGACGGAATGATGGGGAATAAACTCACCTGATTAACCGTTCGCGTCGGATTTCCCCATCGATCGAAATTGGATATGTAAATGAAGTAAGGATTCAATCGGCTGTAGGCGTTGTAAATGCTGATGTTGATTGTTTCTTCACCCCATTTGCGCTTTTTGGTTTTATTCATGCCCAAATCCATGCGGTGGTAGGGCGGCATTCGGAAACTATTTCGTTGCCCGTAATCGTAATATCCATTCACTCCACCCCACTGTCCGGGCAAGTTGAACGAATTTCGAGGGAACGACATGGCATTTCCAGTGCCGTAAACCCAGGTAAAGGAAACCGTTAAATTTTTCCGCAACTCGTAACTAGCCACCACCGACATGTCGTGTCTGCGGTCGTATCGATAAGGATATTTCAATCCATCATTCAAATTTTCAAATTGTCTCCAAGTCCAACTCAACGTATATCCTACCCAACCGGAAAGCTTTCCAGTTTTCTTTTGTAAGAATAATTCCGAACCATAACTCCAACCTTTTCCACCGGTTTCTACCTTGTTTTGCCAGTCGGAACTACCTAAAAAACTCTCCCCTTCCTTGTATTCAATGAGGTTCGACATGGTTTTGTAATATCCTTCCAAACTCAATTCGAATTCGTTGTTTTTCAATCCTTTTGCAAATCCGGTTGCCCATTGGTTCGACATCATGGGCGCTACTTTATCGGTGGCAGGCAACCACAAATCGGTGGGCAAAGAAATTCCGGAGTTGCTTAGCAGATGAATGTACTGCTGCATCTTAGCATAGGATGCCTTCCAGGCGATGTTTTGAGGCAATAAATAACGCATTGAAACCCTCGGCTGCAAACTGTGGTACCATTTTTCATTCACAAAAAACGTAGAAAAATGAAGGCCATAAGACACATTCAATTTCGAATTAACCTTCCATTCATCTTCTGCATACACAAACGACTCCACCCCATTGATGGGAGCCGAAGGAGATAGGGTTGTATCAAATTGAGTTACGCCATCGCTGTATTTTTGAGTAATCGCATCCGGTGTAAAACGATGGTGAATGGAATTCAATCCAAACTTTACGCTATGGTCGGGATTGGGTGCGTAATCGAAATCTATTTTTGCTGCAAAATCTCGAATTCCTGAAAAATAACGGAGGTCAAATTCCTCGGTAATCACCCTTTGTCCATTGAATCGCTTTGTAAAGCTGTTAGCTGAAACTTCGTAACGATAGCGGCTGTAGGTAGCGGTAACGTTGGAAAATAATTTGGGAGAAAATTGGTGATTCCACCGAACGGCCGACATCGAATTTCCCCAAGCTAGGCCAAATTTAAATTGCTCTTCGTATTGAAAACTTCGTGTTTTGGAAGAAGCATAGAATTTATCATCGCCATTGTAGGTACTGAGGTAAATGCGATCTTTGGGCGATATTTCCCAGTTAACCTTGGCATTTAAATCGTAAAAATAGTATCCACCCGTTCCTTCACCCTGGGTCGCAATCGCAATAATGGGTGCCGCCAAAACATCGATGTAAGTTCTTCGGGCTGAAACAATGTAAGATGCTTTATTTCTTAAGATGGGACCTTCCAAGGTTAATTTGGAAGAAACCAATCCAATGCTTCCTTCACCATGGAATTCTTTGTTGTTTCCTTCTTTCATTTGAATGTCCAACACCGAACTCAAACGGCCACCGTAACGAGCCGGATATCCGCCTTTGGTAAGTTGTACGCTTTTCAATGCGTCGGCATTGAACACGCTAAAGAAGCCAAACAGGTGGCTAACGTTGTACAAGGGAACTCCATCCAACAAAATCAAATTTTGATCGGGGCCACCACCGCGAACATACATTCCTGTAGAACCCTCGCCCCCACTATGGACACCCGGCGTTAGCTGCAATACCTTGATGACATCGACTTCACCCATGAAGGCAGGAATTTTCTTGATTTGAGCCACGGGAATATCGATGGTACTCATTTGGGTACGTTGTTCAATGGCCGCATCCGCAGTAATATCCACTCCGGAAAGGGTTTCCCCTACGCCAAGTTCAACATTCCACACCTCATTTTTTCCTGCAGAAAAAGAACGAATCTCTGATTTATATCCAATGCAGGAAACCTTTAAAACGGCCTTTCCTGCCGGAATTGTTAGGGAATAAAAGCCGAAATTGTTGGTATAAATCCCTTTTTTACTCACCGTATCGAACACCGAGACGAAAGGCAAACGTTCCCCCGATTTTTGATCAGTAACATAACCGGAGAGGGTCATTTTTTGTTGGGCGAAAAGAGCAAAAGGGAAGAAGCAAAAGAGTAGAAAAAACTTATTCATGCAATTTTTTTTCAAGCATTTGGATGGCAAAATGATATCCCGCAAATCCCAATCCGGAAATACAACCGATGCAGGAAGATGCGGTGATAAGGGTATGTCGGAAAGACTCCCGTTGAAAAACGTTCGAAAGGTGAACTTCGATGGCAGGCCCATTCATCATGCGAAGGGCATCTGCCAACGCAACACTGCTATGGGCCAATCCGCCTGGATTGACAACCCACGCCTGAACGTTGGTGCGATGATCGTGAAGAAAATCGATCAGTTCCCCTTCGTGATTACTTTGAAAAAACAAAAAATCGTGCTGGGGGAAGTATTGCTTGACCTCTTTTTCCAAATCAAGCAAGGTTTTGGATCCGTAAATTTCGGGTTCGCGAACGCCTAACAACTGAAGATTAGGACCATGGAGAATTCCAACAAGCATAGGGCAAAGATAAGACGAAACCACAGGCAATTGTTTGCCAAAAAAGGAACGGAAGAAGGGAAAAATTTCGTATCTTGTGCCCGATTTTTTTGGTATCATTTACCCTCCATTCTTTTATGAAACTTGTTGAATACAAATTTGATTTACCCGAACATTTAATCGCATCTGAACCTGTTTCCCGTGGGGAAGGACGAATGATGGTGATTGATCGGAAGACGAAAACCATTACCCACAAAAAAGTGAAAGACATCTTGGATTATTTCGACGAGGGCGATGCATTTGTTTTTAACAACACCAAGGTTTTTCCAGCCCGCATGTACGGAAACAAGGAAAAAACCGGTGCGATGATTGAGGTTTTCCTTCTTCGTGAATTGAATAAAAAGATGCGTCTTTGGGACGTTTTGGTAGATCCAGCTCGAAAAATTCGTGTAGGCAACAAGCTCTATTTTGGAGAAGACAATGAGTTGGTGGCCGAGGTCATCGATAATACCACCAGCCGCGGTCGAACCATTCGCTTTATTTTTGAAGGAACGGATGAAGAACTTCGCGATGTGTTGTATACCATGGGCGAAACTCCAGTTCCTCCTGTAATCGGTCGCGGAACGAACGAAAACGATGAAGAAGATTATCAAACTGTTTTTGCGAAACACGTTGGAGCTGTTGCAGCTCCTTCAGCTGGATTGCATTTCGACAAACCTTTGTTGAAGCGCTTGGAGCTCAAGGGCATTGAAGCGGGTGAAATTACTTTACATGCCGGACTCGGCGGACTTCGCATGGTGGAAGTAGAAGATCTCACCAAACACAAACCCGAATCGGAAAGTTACGAAATCAATCCAGAAACCTGCGATTTGGTAAATAACGCCCTTGAAGGCAAAAAGCGCATTTTAGCCGTTGGAGGCACCGTTTTGCGAACGCTAGAATCTTCGGTTTCGGCTAACAATCGCCTCAAACCAGCACAAGGATGGACCGATAAATACATCATTCCACCTTACAACTTTCAAATTGCAAACGCTTTTTTTACGGGATTCCATTTACCCCAAACCACGCTGTTGATGATGGCTACTGCCTTCGGTGGATATGATTTGGTGATGGAAGCCTATAAATTGGCTATTCAAGAGGAATACCGTTTCTCCGTTTACGGCGATTCCATGTTAATTCTATGATGATGAAAAATACAGCACTGACTTCAGTACATACCGCATTGGGTGCCAAAATGGTTCCTTTCGCGGGTTACAATATGCCCGTTTCCTACGAAGGAATTATCCAAGAACACCATACCGTTCGAAATGACGTTGGCGTTTTCGATGTTTCCCACATGGGTGAATTCCTGTTGGAAGGCGAAGGAGCTTTGGATTTGATCCAGAAAGTTACCTCCAACGATGCATCGGTTCTTTTCGATGGGAAAGTTCAATATTCCTGCATGCCCAACGGCAAAGGCGGAATCGTAGATGATCTTTTGGTTTACCGCATGTCGGCCACCAAATACTTGTTGGTGGTAAATGCTTCCAACATCGAAAAAGATTGGAACTGGATTTCTTCCCACAATTCCTTCGGGGTGAAGATGACCAATATCAGCGACGACATGTCGTTACTTGCCGTTCAAGGACCCAAGGCTGCCCAGGCATTACAGTCGTTAACCCAAATCGATTTGGGCAGCATGGAATACTACAGTTTTCAGATTGGCACCTTTGCCGGTGTGAACGATATCATTGTGTCGGCAACCGGATACACCGGCGCTGGCGGATTCGAAATCTACTTTCCAAACGCCGTTGCAGAACAAATGTGGAATGCCATTTTCGAAGCAGGTAACGATTTCGGCATCAAGCCCATCGGCTTGGGAGCTCGAGATACCTTGCGCTTGGAAATGGGATTTTGCCTGTACGGAAACGACATCAACGACGAAACTTCTCCGCTGGAAGCGGGGCTGGGTTGGATCACCAAATTCACCAAAGACTTCATCGATAAAGACTTTTTATTGAAGCAGAAGGAAGCCGGTTTAACGCGCAAACTCGTTGGATTTGAAATGATCGACCGCGGAATTGCGCGCCAACATTGCATCGTTAAAGATGAAAACGGAAATGAAATTGGCGAAGTTACCTCCGGAACCCAAAGTCCAACTTCGGGAAAAATCATCGGAATGGCGTACGTTGCTACCCCGTTTTCAAAGGTTGGAACAGAAATTTACATGGACATTCGCGGAAAATTGATGAAAGCAACGGTGGCCAAAGCCCCTTTCATCCAAAAATAAATCCGTGGTATGGCCAAGAAATCCGAATTCGATTACGATTTCCAAGAGTCGACCCTTTGGGGGGTAAGCTCGGCCCTCGAGGCGTTTCAAGTTTGCATTGAAATCAACAATCACTTGGGATGGGAATTGCATCGACTATCAGATTTTGAGGTTGACCAAGTGGCCTTCAAACGATTCGGATGGGTGGATCGAGAATCCAGCTACTATCAATTTCTGGTAAAGAATAAACAGCTATCCGATTATTTTCTACCCGAATTAAAGCAGTTTGATTACATCCTTTACATCGAAGCCGATCCAGACTTGGTACCATTAAAAGAAATCCATACTCAACTCAAACAACTGAAGAACATTTTTTTCAGTTTGATGGATGTGGATTCACTCAAACAAAAACAAAATTTAAGTTACTTGCATGCTAACGAATAGAACCAAAATCATTGCCACCTTAGGGCCGGCCTCCTTTGCGCCGCAGGTTTTGCGTGAACTCGTACAAGCCGGCACCAACGTTTTTCGCATCAACTTTTCGCACGTAGATTATTCCATGTTGCAAGAGCTGATTCAAAATATCCGAACCATCGAAGCGGAGGAGAAAAAACACATTTCCATTTTGGGAGATCTCCAAGGACCTAAAATCCGTGTGGGCGTGGTTGAAGGCGAAGGCGTTCTTTTGGAAGATGGAGCCATCACCACGGTAACCACCGAAAACTGCATTTCGAATGCAGAACGCATCTTCATCAATTACGAACCCCTCGCGAGGGAAGCTTCTCCCAAAGAAGAATTTCTCATCGATGACGGGAAGATTAAACTCGAAGTCGTTGCTCGTTTATCGCCCAGCGAACTTCAAATGAAGGTCATTCACGGTGGTGTTTTGAAATCGAAAAAAGGCGTAAACTTACCCAATACCCCCATTTCACTGCCAGCACTTACCGAAAAAGATCGAAAAGACCTTGATTTTATCCTCACCCATGATTTCAATTGGGTGGCTTTATCCTTTGTGCGTTCGGTGAACGACATGTTGGAATTGAAGAAAATTATTCGCGAACGAGGTGTGGATATTGGTGTGATGGCAAAAATAGAAAAGCCAGCTGCCTTGAAACAATTGGAAGCCATCATTTCCGAGTCCGATGCAGTTATGGTAGCTCGGGGCGACCTAGGGGTTGAAGTTCCTATTGAGGAATTGCCCATGATACAACGCAGGATCGTAAAGTTGTGCATTGCCGCCGCCAAACCGGTCGTTATTGCCACCCAAATGATGGAAAGCATGACCACGGCATTTCTACCTACCAGAGCCGAAGCTAGCGACGTAGCCCATGGGGTTTTGGAAGGTGCCGATGCCTTGATGTTATCGGGAGAAACTTCGGTTGGATCTCATCCAGCGCGGGTGGTGGATTACATGCGAAAAATCATTGCCCAGGTTGAATTGGCCGATAGCATTTATTACAAAAACTTGGACATTCCGAATGCGGAACTCACTTTTCACAGCGACCTCATTTGTGAAACAGCGGTGAAAATGGCTAAAAAAGTGGAAGCACAAGGACTCATTACCATGACCTTTAGCGGATATACCGCTTTAAGAGCTGCCAGTTACCGACCTAAAACACCGGTTTACTGTTTTACCTCCAATGAAAAATTACTCAAACGAATTCCGCTTTTCTGGGGTGTGCGCGGATTCCGTTTTGAAAATATGGAATCGACCGACGCGGGGATTCAACTTTCTCATGAAATTTTGACCCGAAAAGGGTATCTTAAGGCCGGAGATGTGGTGATCAACCTTGCAAGCATGCCGATTCAAGATCGTCAACGAACCAACACCCTAAAAATTTCTCAAATAACGAATCATGATCAATAACGAAGAAAATAACGAACAACAAATCAGCATCGAGTTATCTGAAGAGATGGCAACAGGATCCTATACCAACCTGGCCATCATTTCGCACTCGCCCACGGAGTTTGTTTTTGATTTCATTCAAATGATGCCCGGTGCTCCCAAAGCCAAAGTTAGAAGTCGAGTGTTGATGCACCCGATGCACGCTAAACGATTACTCATGGCCTTGAATGAAAATATTCAAAAATTCGAAGAGCAATTCGGTGAGATCGATATCCACCAAGGAACTGTTCCCATGAATTTCGGTCCAACTGGAATGGCTTAATATCAACCTAAACGAACGAATATGGGTTGTGGATCTTGCAGTACAGGAAGCTGTTCTCCCGCTGGATGCGGAAGTTCAGGCCGTTGTGGAACGGGCGGTTGCAATCGCCTAAATACCCACGATTGGCTTTCCGAAATCATGTTGCCCCAAGGGGCGAACATTTATCCTTACGCCGAAGTGCGTTTCAAAGGATCGAGAAAAGAATTTTTCAAATACAATCCCCAAGAACTCGATTTATACACGGGCGACTGGGTGATTTGTGAATCAAAATCAGGTTACGATGTCGGCCGAATCAGTTTGAAAGGCGAATTGGTTCGTTTGCAAATGTTGAAGAAAAAGGTGAAGGAAACGTCGGAAGATGTTCGCCTCATCACCAAAAAAGCAGAAGATTCCGATTTGGAAAAGCTCAAAGAAATTCGAGCAAAAGAACCTGAATTGTTAACTCGAACCCGCGCCATCATTCAAACCGAAGGGATGGACATGAAACTTTCGGATTTGGAGTTTCAGGGCGATGGTTCGAAAGTTTTCTTCTACTACACCGCCGAAGAACGCGTTGATTTTAGAAACCTCATTCGCGTACTCGCCAATGAATTTAAAGTTCGCGTTGAAATGCGACAAATTGGCGCTCGACAAGAAGCTGCCGTTTTGGGAGGAATTGGAATCTGCGGCCGCGAACTTTGCTGTTCTACCTGGTTATCTGATTTTAAGAGCGTGCCTACCTCAGCGGCCCGGTACCAAAACCTCTCGTTAAACCCAGTAAAATTGGCCGGGCAATGCGGTCGTTTGAAATGCTGTTTAAATTACGAACTCGACACTTACCTGGATGCCCTGAAAGCATTTCCAGAAAAGGCCGATTATTTATACACCGACGCTGGAAAAGCTGAATTGTTCAAAACGGACGTTTTCAAGCAAATCATGTGGTACGTGTACAAAGAAGGAAGTAATCACACCCCCTACCCTGTAGATGTGGAAACGGTGAAAGAAATTTTGGCCATGAACGCCAACCAACAAAAACCTGAAAGCCTCGAAAGCATGGCCATTCAGGAAGAAGAATTGGCGCCCAACGAAGATTTCTTGGATGATGTTACTTCCGACATGAGTTTAAATCGCTTCGATCGTTCCAAAAAGAAGAAAAAGAAAAAACCTCAAGGAAATCAACGTCCGCAAGGCGCTGCCCCTGCGGCAGATCGAACTTCCTCTCCTAACCCCAATGGGCAGCGTCCGAGAAACGAAGGAAACCGAAATCAACCCCGTCCGCCTCGGGCCGAAGGACAAGATCGAACTCCGCAAAACGAGCGCAGATCCAACCAACCGGGCGATCGCCGACCGAATCCGAATCAACCACGGAATGCCGGTGAAAACCCAAACCGTCCACCAAACCAAAATCCGAATCAAACAGGCGATCGCCGACCCAATCCGAATCAACA
>JAIYBD010000209.1 GCA_027488715.1 Bacteroidota bacterium
AATTTCATGGCACTTCAAAAATTAATTACCCTCGACCAGTTCATTATTGAGAAAGAAAAGGATTTTCCGTATGCCAAGGGCGAGCTTTCAAGTTTGTTACGCAACATCGGTGTGGCAGCTCGAGTGGTGAATTGGGAAGTGCGTAAAGCCGGGTTAGCCGGGCTTTTGGGTGCGGTTGGTACTGAAAACATTCAAGGAGAACAGCAACAGAAATTGGATGTGTATGCCAATGAACAATTTATTTCTGCCTTGTCGGCTTGTGGAGATGTTTGTGTGATTGCTTCGGAAGAAAACGATGAATGCATTCCCGTGATCAACGAGCAAAGTAAAAATGCCAAATACGTGGTTTGTATCGATCCTTTGGATGGATCCGGAAACATCGATGTGAATGCTTCAATTGGGACCATTTTCAGCATCTATCGTCGGGTTTCATTAAGTGGACCTGGCCGCTTGGAAGATTGTCTCCAGAAAGGTACCGAGCAAGTTGCGGCCGGATATGTGATTTACGGTTCCAGCACCATGCTGGTATACACCACCGGAAAAGGGGTGAACGGATTTACGTTGGATCCCGCCATCGGTGCATTTTGTTTGTCGCATCCCGACATGAAAATGCCTCAAGATGGAGCCATTTATTCCATCAACGAAGGGAATTACATCAAGTTTCCTGAAGGGGTGAAACGGTACATCAAGTATTGCCAAGAGAGTGATCCTGCAACCAACCGCCCATTCAGCTCCCGCTACATCGGTTCCATGGTGGCCGATTTGCACCGTAATTTATTGCGTGGAGGTGTGTTCATGTATCCCGAAACTGAAAAAACACCCAACGGAAAGCTGCGTTTGTTGTACGAATGCAATCCGTTTGCCTTCATCATCGAGCAAGCTGGCGGGAAGGCATCTACCGGGAAGAACCGCATCATGGAAATCGTTCCTACCGATCTTCACCAACGTACGCCCATCATCATTGGATCTACCTTGATGGTTGAAAAAATTGAACAATTTATCTCAGAATCTGAACAATAAGATGAATCGTCTCTTTACTCTTCTGGTTTTTTTATTCCCCTTTTTTGCGGGATGCCAAAACCAAACCCCATCAAAAAAAGTTCAGTCTAAAAAACAACCGATGAATACCAACACAACTCCAGCGAAATTAGATACGGCTACCTTTGGTGGTGGCTGCTTTTGGTGTACCGAAGCCATGTTTGCCGAACTCAAAGGCGTAACATCTGCCGTTTCTGGTTACTCTGGGGGTACCGTAAAAAATCCTTCGTACAAAGAAGTGTGTGCTGGTACGACCGGACATGCGGAAGTGATTCAAGTGACGTACGATCCTACCATGATTACGTTTGCCCAATTGATGCAGGTGTTCTTTCTTACCCACGATCCTACCACTTTAAATCGACAAGGAAACGACATTGGAACTCAGTATCGTTCTGTGGTTTTTTACCGCAACGAAGAAGAGAAGCGCATTGCTCAGGAAACCATTGCCGAGGTGGCCACTTCCGGTGTTTATTCCGATCGTATTGTAACGACTTTGGAGCCCTTCGAAGTTTTTTATAAGGCTGAAGATTACCACCAAGATTACTTTAGCCAAAATTCCAATCAGCCTTATTGCAGTTTGGTGATTAATCCTAAATTGATGAAGTTTCGAAAAACGTTCGAATCGCTGTTGAAATAAGGATTAAGGCTGTTTGAGCGTTGCGGCATAGGCCGCAACCGATTTGATTTCTTCGGGGTTGAGGATGCCTTTGTACGACGCCATTTTACCTGAAAGTGAGCCGTTTTCAATGATGTAGGCCATGCCCGCTGCATTGAGGTTGGATTTGCTTAAATCGGCTGCTCCGTTCGTTCCGGCTTTTCCATCAACTCCGTGGCAAGCAACGCAAATGCTGGTGTAAATTTCCTTTCCCGATCTTGCGGCCGTAGGTTTCGATTCTTGGGTGGAATTTTGTCCGCTGCAAGCCATCAAACTTGCCATCAAAGCCATCAAATAGAATTTTTGGTCGCCCATAAAATATTTCGTTTCAATCCGTCAAATTTCGTTCTTTTTATGGGAGATTTTTCCATCAATTTTTGAAAAATTTCCTCAGTAATTTCTTCCCACTTGATATTTTCCCAAGAAGATTGTGCGTTAAATTTTGGTTCGGCATGCGGTTTGGAAAAACGATTCCACGGACAAACCTCCTGGCAAATGTCGCATCCAAAAATCCAACCTTCCGATTTGCCATCGAATTCGGCAGGAATTTGATCTTTCAATTCAATGGTTAAATAGCTGATGCATTTCGATGCATCGAGTTGGTAGGGCGAAAGCGCTTGGGTTGGACAGGCATCGATACAACGGGTACATGTTCCGCAATGATCGGTCGTTGGTCCGTCGGGTTCAATGGCCCAATTGCCAATGATTTCAGCAAGGAAAAAATAGGATCCTACGTTTTTAGAAAGCAATAGTGTATTTTTTCCTTGCCATCCCAAGCCCGATTTTTGGGCCCACTGACGTTCCATAACTGGGGCTGAATCTACAAAAATTCGACCTTCAAAGGTGCCATACGTTTTTTCCAATACTTCAACCAATTGGCGCACTTTTTCTTTGAGAACGTGATGATAATCGTCACCATAAGCGTATCGGGCGATTTTCAATTTCCCATTCGATAGATGGTCGTTTTCGGGATAATAATTGAAAGCCAAAG
>JAIYBD010000193.1 GCA_027488715.1 Bacteroidota bacterium
ATTCGCGTCCTGTTTTTTCGGATAATTGCTCGGCAATGGGGTTGGAAACCGTGAGGCAAACATTACTTTTTCGAGCGCCTCGGTTTTCCAAAGAATTCCAAATCCATTTTTTTAAACCCTTTCCTTCTAATTCTGGAACTTCGGTAAACCATTCATGGCTGTCGTACACCAAGAAATACGATTTCCAACGTTTCATGAGTCCTGCCGCCCACAACGTATCGGGATCGCAAGCCCAAACCAAGGTGGGCGGATTTTTTCTCAAGTGAAGAAGGATTTTTAGTCCAAGGAACAAGTAAAAGAGAGGCCCACTTTTGGTAAGCATTTTCCATCTCAAATCTTCTGTTTCGAATGCTTTATCGTGGCGTTCAACCCCACAAATCTGTACCGAATAACCCATTTTTGAGAGTGATTCCTTAACTTTTTGTGCTCTTTGGTCAAAAATGGGGTCGGAAGAAACGAAAATTAGCGCTGTTTTATCGACGTTCATAGGCATCTTCTTCCAATTCAACAATCAATTCTTCCAACAGCAATTCTTCGAGAATGGCGTGCAATACATTTTTGCTGCAATTCCATTTTTCCAACAACTCCGATTTTCCCCAAATGCGTTGTTTGGTAAAATCTTTCCAAATGGCTTCTTTTAACTCACCCGTAGATAAGCTTTCGGTTTGTTTCTTTTTTCTGCAAACATCGCAATGCCCGCAAGCAGGTGCATTTTCTCCAAAGTATTGCAGCAAAAGTGCGGTCCTACAATGGTCTTCTTCCTTACAAAATCCTAAAAAAGTGGTCCACTGCTTCCAAATGGTTTCTTCCCATTTTTTCAATTCCAGGTACGGTTGAACATCCAATTTGGTTTTTCGAGGAGTTAAAAACTCAATCCAAGGCTCATCGGTTCCCGCTTGGAAATCGAACAGTTGAAGTTGATGAAGGGCAAAGAGGCCTTGAAGGATTCTTTCTTTCGGCTGCTGGGTGAAATTGCTGATTTTGTCGAGGTCGATGCGAGAATAACCGTGAAACAAGTTTCCATCCATACGAACCAACGCCTGAGCCAACCACCCCCACTGCGAATTTTCCAATTGAAAAGCATACAAATGGGTGGGTTCGGCCATGGCTTTGATGCGATCTGGACGGATGGTTTCCGAGTCGTAAACCAATACGCCCATTTGGTGCAAGGCCTTCAACGCAACCACCGTTTTCACGGGTTGGAGTCGAAATGAATGGCAGAAGTTTCGCAAAGAAAGCGAAAAATGTTGCTCGGGCTGATCGCCAAGGGCGATTTGGAAATGATTGCAAAGTTTGTTGTAAACGACCTCAATGGATTCAAGTTCAAGAAAGCTTTGTTGAAGTTTGTCACTTTGAATTTTCTCATCCAATTCGTCGAACAAAACCACCGAATAGGCGCGATCGCCGTCCCGGCCAGCTCGTCCTGCCTCCTGAAAATACGCTTCCGGAGAGGCCGGTAAATCGTAATGCACCACCAATCGAACATCGGGTTTGTCGATTCCCATGCCAAAAGCATTGGTGGCCACCATCGTCCGAAATTTATTTTGAATCCAATCTTCCTGAATCTTTTCTCGGTCCTTGGCCTTCAAACCAGCGTGATAAAATCCTGCAGAAAAATGGTTGTGATTTAAAAAACGTGCAACTTCCTCGGCATGGGCCCGGGTGTTCACAAAAACTATGGTAGAAAAGGTCTTGAAAGGTTGAAGTACTTCCACCAACAACGCAAATTTATTGGCCCCTTTTCGCACATTGTAACTCAAATTTTCTCGTACAAACGATTGTTTGAAAAGGGTTGGTCGAAGGAGATTCAGTTGAATAGAAATGTCTTCAACTACTTTTTCGGTGGCCGTTGCCGTTACCGCCAAACAAGGAGTGTTGGGAATCAATTCCCTGATCTTTGCGATTTGGCGGTATTCCGGACGAAATTGATGTCCCCATTGCGAAATGCAATGCGCTTCATCAATGGCCAACAACCCCACGTTCATTTGTTTTAATCGTTCCTGAAACAACGGTTGTTGGAGCCGTTCTGGAGAAATGTACAGAAATTTCGTTCCTCCAAAAATGCAATTGTCCAGGATAACATCTTGTTCGTGAAACGATTGATGGCCAGAAAGATAGTAGGCAGGAATTCCTTTCTGTTTTAGGTTTTCGACTTGATCCTGCATCAATGCCACTAGTGGAGAAACAACGATGGTGATTCCATCCAAAACCATTCCGGGAACTTGAAAACAAATGGACTTTCCTCCGCCGGTAGGAAGCAGGGCCAAGGTATCGCCTTTCATCGCAGCTTGAATGATCTCCTCCTGCAACGGTCGAAAGGCGTCGAAACCCCAATACTTTTTTAATACCGCAAGCGGAGTCGGACGTATTCTCATCCCATTTGAGCTTCGATGGATTGAATAAAAGAATGGATGATTTTGATGTGTAATTCTTGAGCTCGGTCGGCAAAAGGGGTGGTGGGTGCGCAAATTTCAGCATCGCACATCCCCCGCATTTTACCCCCATCTTTTCCGGTTAAACCCACCACTTTTATTCCCATTTCTTTGGCTACTTTGATGGCTTCCAAAACATTTCCAGAGTTTCCGCTGGTAGAAATCCCCAACAAAACATCGCCGGGTTTTCCCAATGCTTCTAAATAACGGGAAAAAATGAAGTTATATCCGTAATCGTTTCCAACACATGAAATGTGGGACGGATCCGAAATACTCACCGCTGCCAACGCCCGGCGATTTTCTCGAAACCTGCCCGAAAGTTCTTCGGCAAAGTGCATGGCATCGCACATCGATCCGCCATTCCCGCACGAAATAATTTTTCCCCCGTTCTTCAAACAAGCCACCATCAATTCCACAGCATGATCAAAGTTTTTTGCTTGATCTTCTTGAGTTAAAAAATGACTTAAAACCTGTTGGGCTTCTTGGATATTTTGATGAAGGATTTCGGATGGTTTCATACGTCAAAAATAAGAATTAGATGGATTGATAGGCGCGTTGCCACAACCAAAAATCGAGGATCGTTAAGGCCGTCATCGCATCCACAATCGGAACTGCTCGAGGCAAAACGCAAGGGTCGTGCCGTCCTTTTGCTTTCAATGTTGTGGGCTCGCCTTTAAGATTGATGGTCGATTGATCCACGGAAATCGTAGAAGTAGGTTTAAAAGCCACCCGAAACCAAACGGGCATGCCATTCGTGATTCCTCCTAGAACTCCGCCACTGTGGTTGGTTGAAGTCATCGCCTTCCCTTGCTCCATGCCAACAAATTCATCGTTGTTTTCACTTCCAAAACGTAAGGTTGAGGCAAATCCATCGCCCATTTCAAACCCTTTTGTGGCGTTGATGGAAAGCATCGCATAGGCAAGCTGGGATTCGAAACGGTGAAAAACCGGATTCCCTAATCCAGCTGGAATACCCTGAACCACCGTGGTGATGATTCCTCCAACTGAATCTCCCTTTTCTTTGGTTTCAAGAATGAAATCCTCCATTTTTTTGGAGATTTCGGGGTGCGGACAGCGAATGGGACTTTCTTCGATGGTGTTTCGGTCGAAAAAATTGTTTGAAAAGGGCACGGAAAGGTGATGAACGGACGAAACGTAACTGGAAATTTGGATGCCTTGCTGAGCAAGAAACTGCTGGGCCAACGCACCTGCAGCCACCCGCGCTACCGTTTCTCGGGCCGAACTTCGTCCTCCACCGCGCGGATCCCGAATTCCAAATTTCGCTTGGTAGGTAAAATCTGCGTGGCCCGGCCGGAAAGACCGTTCCATTTCTTCGTAATCGGCCGGCCGCTGATCCCGATTTCGGATGAGCAATGCGATGGGGGCTCCGGTGGTTTTTCCTTGAAAAATTCCCGAAAGAACTTCTACTTCATCGCTTTCATTGCGTGCCGTGGTAAAGGCCGATTGTCCAGGCTTTCGTCGATTCATTTCAGCGGAAAACGCATCCCAATCGATTTCAAATTGAGACGGAAATCCATCGATCACCACCCCGATGGCCGGTCCGTGGGATTCACCAAAGGTGGTGATGCTGAGAAATTGACCGAAACTGTTTGCTGCACTCATGAATCTGGGAAAATTTTACCGGGATTAAGGATTCCCTTGGGGTCGAACTGTTGTTTGATGGAACGCATGAGGTTCAATTCCGTTTCCGAAAACACAATGGGGAGGTAGTTTTTTTGAACGTATCCGATGCCGTGTTCGCCTGAAATGGTTCCTCCCATTTCCTTCACGGCTTGGAACAATTCTGAAATGCCCTTCATAACCGTGGTTTGCCAAGCATCGTCCGATAAATTTCCTCGAATGATGTTCACGTGCAAATTCCCATCGCCAACGTGTCCGTAACAAACCGATTCAAATCCGTATTTTTTTCCAATTTCTTTAACGGTTTTGAGCAACAGCGGCATCTGAAATCGAGGGACTACGGTGTCTTCTTCCTTATAAACGGAGTTGGCTTTCACCGCATGAGCAACGTTTCGGCGAATTTTCCAAAGTTGTTCTTTTTGATGGGAGGCATCAGCCATGAGAATTTCGCCGATGGGGTATTTCTCGCAAACGGCCGCTACGGTTTCCGCATCTTGATAAAGCACATCCAAATGGCGGCCATCCAATTCAATCAATAAATGAGCTTGAATGTTGGTCGGAATGATGAGCGATTCGCCCAAATATTGGGCCGACCATTCGATGGCATTTCGCTCCATGAACTCCAAGGCAGATGGCGTAATTCCCGCTTTGAAAATGTCGGAAACGGCCGAACACGCATCCTCCATGTTTTCAAATGGAAGCAGCAGCAACAAATCGTGTAGCGGTTTTGGAATGAGTTTCAGGTGAATTTTGGTGATGATCCCCAGCGTCCCTTCACTACCAATGAACAATTGAGTGAGGTTGTAACCGGTTGAATTTTTGAGGGTTCGAGCCCCGGTTTGGATGATTTTTCCATCGGCCAAGACCACTTCCAATCCCAAAACATAATCCTTGGTAACCCCGTATTTTACCGCTCGAGGTCCACCAGCATTTTCGGCTAAATTGCCGCCCAAAAAGCACGAGCCTTTGGAAGATGGATCGGGCGGATAAAAAAGGCCAACGGCTTCAACGGCATCTCGAAGATTTTGGTTGATGACACCAGGTCCAACGGTGACTTGCAAATTATCGGTATCGATTTCGATGGAATCGAGCAAATGAGTTAGAACGACCACCCCTTGATGAACGGGTAGTGCTCCACCCGACAAGCCCGTGCCGCCACCGCGAACGGTAAGGGGAATTCCCTCTTGGTGGCAATAGGCGGCAATTTTCGCCACTTCTGCCGTGGTTTTGGGCGCAAGAGCGATGGACGGAGGAAAACAAAAATCCTCGGTTTCATCCGATCCCAATCGTTCCAATTGCTCCGAATCGCAAATGGTTTGTTCGGATAAAAGCAGACTTTTTAAAACGTCGAAATTCTTTTCGTTCATGTGGAATAAAGGTAAAACCGAAATGCCAAAAGTAACGTTATGAATGCATGAAAAATCAAAAAACAGAGTCGGAGTGGAGAGAAATTTTAGATCCTGAAGCATACCGAATTTTGAGGGAAAAAGGAACAGAAAGGGCATTTACCGGAAAATATTGGGACACAAAAACCAACGGATTGTTTGTTTGCGCCGGTTGCGGTGAGGAATTGTTTGAGGGCGCCTCCAAATTCGACAGCGGCTGTGGTTGGCCTTCGTTCACCGCACCAAAAAGCAAAGAGGTGATCATGAGTGAAATGGATACCAGTTTTGGAATGATTCGAGAAGAGGTGATGTGCCAAAGCTGCGGCGGACATTTGGGTCATGTTTTTAACGATGGTCCGGCTCCAACTGGATTACGATATTGCATCAACTCGGGAGCTATTCACTTAAAAGAATAGTACTTTTGTTGAATGTCCGTTAAACTTACCCAATATTCCCACGGAGCAGGCTGTGGATGTAAAATTGCTCCTGCCGTTTTGGATCGAATCCTTCACCAATCTAGAAGCCAATCCCACTTTCCTAATTTGTTGGTAGGCAATGCCAGCAACGACGATGCAGCGGTTTACGCCATCAACGAGGAAGATTGCATCATTTCCACCACCGATTTTTTCATGCCCATTGTTGATGATCCATTCACGTTTGGAAAAATCGCCGCAGTGAATGCCATTTCCGATGTGTATGCCATGGGCGGAACGCCTACCATGGCCATCGCCATTTTGGGTTGGCCCATGGATAAACTAGAACCTGAAATTGCCGGCTTGGTGTTGGACGGAGGCAAAGCTGCGTGTGCCGAAGCCGGCATTCCGCTGGCGGGCGGCCACAGCATCGACTGTCCGGAGCCCATCTTCGGGTTGGCGGTAACGGGCATGGTGAAGAAAAATCATTTAAAACAAAACAACACCGCCCGCAACGGCGACCTCCTTTATCTCACCAAACCGTTGGGCGTTGGAATCATTACCACCGCTCAAAAGAAAGGAATTGTATCGGAAGAAGATGTCCAATTGGCCATTCATTCGATGACGACCTTAAATAAAATCGGTGCCATTTTGGGGCCGATAAAAGAAGTTCACGCCTTAACCGATGTAACTGGATTTGGATTGTTAGGACACGCCCTCGAAATGGCCAAAGGAAGTGGATTAACGGCGGTGATCGAGAAGGGTAATGTTCCGTTTCTTCCGTGTGTTCCCGCGTATTTGGAGCAAAAAGCTGTGCCGGGAGGAACCCAACGCAATTGGAAAAGCTACGGTCACGATGTTCAACTTTTGCAGGAAGAAGATTACCTCCTTTTGGCCGATCCTCAAACCAGCGGTGGTCTATTGGTAGCCGTAGATCCATCTTTTCAATCCTTCTTTGAATCGCTGATGGCCGAGAACGGACTTTCGGTTTCACCGATTGGAAGAATGGAGGAAAAATCCAATCATTCAGTAGTAGTAAGATAAGAAAATGGAAAGATTTAAATCCTTGGATCCTCCTCACAAAGGACTCCGATATGCCTTGGGTCAGTTAACCCTTTTAACGGGTAAGACCAAATTCTCAGATCATCAACAGGTTGAAAAACTTAAGAAATTAGCTGATGAGGTTTTCTTCCTTTTAAAAGATCATACCAAAACGGAGAATGAATTTATTCTAAAACCCTTGGAAGAAAAAAATGCCTTAGCTGCGGAACCTTATTTTGAAGATCATACCGACATTGAGGAATGGGAAAATCACCTTTTTGAATCCATTAAAAATTTGGATGGAACGCAAACCGATGATCAAGGACATTTGATCTATTTGAATTTGTGTGACTTTCAAAGTGCGTACTTGGATCATATCGACGAAGAAGATGTTGAGTTGGAAGAAAAACTACAAAAGCATTTTTCTGATGAAGAATTAATCCAACATCAAATCAAAATCATGCAGCAGATGGAATTTTCAACCCTTTTGCTTTGGTTTAAGTACATTGTGCCTGCCCGGAGAATTGAAGAAAATGCCCAGGTTTTAAGAAATTTCAAGAGTAATGCTCCTGAAGAAGCATTTCAAGCCGTGATTCAAACCATTCAAGGAGAATTATCTCACGAAGAATTTGAAGCAATCATCAAAGCGATTTAAGTATGAAAGTCATCATCACAGGAGTAACCGGAATGATTGGGGAAGGGGTGTTGTTGGAGTGTTTGAAAGATGATCGCGTAACCGAAGTTTTGGGGGTGAGCCGAAAATCAAGCGGGGTACAACATCCTAAATTTCGGGAATATTTGGTCCCCGATTTTTTGTTGTTGAAGGAAAATGATCTCCAATTGGAGGGGTACGATGCTTGTTTTTTCTGTGCTGGAGTGAGCTCCATTGGCATGAAAGAAGATGAATATTTTCGAAACACTTACCAAACCACGTTGCAGTTTGCAAAAGCTATCGGGCCGAAGGAAAAATGCACCTTCATCTACGTGAGTGGAAGTGGCACCGATAGTTCCGAAGCCGGAGCGTTGAAGTGGGCGAGAGTTAAAGGGAAAACCGAAAATGACCTCATTGCATTGCCGTTCAAAGCGGTTTTCGGTTACCGAATTGGAGCCGTTATTCCCGCTGAAAATCAGAAGTTTGTTCTCAAATATTACCAACGATTGAAGTGGTTGATGCCGCTCCTAAAGCGGGCGTTCCCTGGAACATTTTCCACCATGCGGCAAGTGGCTTCCAGCATGATTTACTTCAGTATTCATGGGAATTCCCACCCCATCATTCACATCAAAGACATCAAACGGGTGGCTGAATTGTAATTCGCATTAAGATTTCCTGATTTTCGCCATTCGCATTTTTCCCCGGAAGTCCGTTCGGGTTTCCCAATGTAAATCGTGTTTCAATACTTCACTTTGAACTTCCTCAACGTGTTGGGGATTCAGTTCGAAAAAGAGGGTTTGGGCTGTGGCGTCCTCAAGAAATAATTGCACGATTCGGAAGTAGAATCGATTCGGATCTTCCGAGAAAAGGGCCATTTCGGGTTCAAAATCGAGAACGTTTTTTTCCATTGTTGATTTTTCATCCAACCCCACGTAGGGTGGATTGGAAATCCACGTTTCGTAGCCGTGGGGAGGGTTTTCCGTTAAAACATCCATGCATTGAAAGTTGACGGAAACATTCAAAAAATCTCGGTTTCTCTGGGCCGTCTCCAAGGCTTCCGAGGAAAGATCAATGCCACAAATCTTGGCGTGGGGATAGAACGTTGATAAGGCCAAGGCGATGCAACCGCTTCCCGTACATAAATCGAGGAAGGACGCGCTAGGTTGCTCTGATGCCCATTCCACCAATTCCCAGGTTTCAGGCCGCGGAATCAAAACTGAGGAATTTACCCCAATCCGCAGCGGCCCAAACCATTCGTACCCCAAAACGTATTGAACGGGCCTTCCTTCACACAAATTTTCCAAATCTGAGCGATGGGCTTCCCATTCTTCCAAATTTTCTCCCATCCAAAAGGCCAAGGACCTACCGGTACGTTCCGTGAAAAATTTCCCCAAAACCGCTTTTGATTCTTCGGATGAATAAATTTCTTGCAATCGTTGGTACCAAAAATGAAATGGAAGCATACGTCAAAGATACCTCTCCCGAAGTGCATCGTGTATCTTTGAATCGTGAATCACCAACAATGCATGCAACGGGCCTTGGAAATTGCCCGAAAAGGCGACGGACTTACGGGAAATAATCCGTTGGTTGGTTGCGTCATTGTGCACGAAGGGGCCATTGTTGCCGAAGGATATCACCACGAATACGGCGGGCCCCATGCCGAGGTGGAGGCCGTTCGCCGATTGCCTCACCACCTCGATGCGCGCCAAACGACCGTCTATGTCACCTTGGAACCTTGCGCGCATTTTGGCAAAACGCCGCCTTGTGCCGAACTTTTGCGCGACCGAGGATTTAAAAAAGTGGTGGTAGCTACCCTCGATCCCAATCCGCTCGTGGCCGGCAAAGGAGTGAAAATTTTACAAGAAGCAGGAATCCACGTTGAAGTGGGAATATTGCAAGCAGAAGCGCAACGGCTCAATCGTCGTTTTTGGGTGAATCAAACCGAAAAAAGGGCTTATCTCATTGCCAAATGGGCCGAATCGGCCAACGGTTGGATGGGTGTTAACCAAGGAAAATCGGTACCCATTTCAGGATCGGAAGCAAAGTCGTTTGTTCATCAACTTCGGGCCAAAAACCCGGCCATCATGGTCGGAGTGCAAACCTGGGAAAACGATCGGCCGCAGCTGAATACCCGATTGGTCGAAGGCCCGAGTCCGGCCATTTGGGTGATTGATCCCGAGTTTCGAGGACATTATCCCGAAGGGAAAGATCTGCAAATCTTCACGAAGAAATCGACGAGTGACCCTCGAGCCATCGTGTTGGAAGAATTCTCCCCTCGTGCCATGCTCGAAGAATTGTGGAAGCAAAAGATTACATCGGTTTTATTGGAAGGCGGAAAACGAACCTTGGAACAATTTTGGGATGCGGGAATGGTGGATGAAATAGCACAAATCATTTCTCCCTTGCCGTTATTGGCTGGCAAAGATCACGTTGCTGCACCAAGTATTGAATTTACGCCAAACGAGGAGCAACGTTTGGGGGCAGATGTTTTAAAATGCTGGAAAAGATGATGTTGATTGCTTCCTTGATTTTCAATTTGCTGGTGTTTTTATTTTTTCGGTTAGCACCGATGAACGACGAAGAACGCCCGGCCGTGATTGCAGTCAATTACATGGCCGCGTTTCTCTGGGCATTCTTTTCCATGCCAACCGCTGCAACCTCGTTAACCGATTTGGGGCCTTGGTTGCCCTACGCTTTGGGTTTGGGAGTCTTGTTCATTGCTACATTCATTGGAATTTCGAAAAGTGTTTCGGAGAACGGCATGGGAATAACGGCCACGGCTGGGAAAATGTCGCTGGTCATTCCCATGCTCGTGATGGCCTTTGCCACGTCCCAAGGCATGCACATCCTGCAATGGGCTGCATTGGCGCTGGCCTTGGGAGGAATTTACCTGCAGTCGGGGAGGGCCGAGGGCGAAAAGAAACTTCATTTGCCGTTGTTGATGGCGGTTTTCCTGGGAAGCGGTATCATTGACACGTTGTTTTCTTGGGTGAGTCATCACGGATTAGGTTCGGAGATGAACGCGTTTTTCAATGCGGTGATCTTTGGTTTATCGGGTATTCTTGGATTGATTTTACTGCTGATTCGCCGCCCGCAGATTCGATGGGGAAAGGCCGTTCTTTTGGGCGGCGTATTGGGAAGCATCAACTTCGGTTCGGTGTTTTACTATTTGAACTCTTTGAATCCGAAGTTGAGCGGATTTTCTACGGCCACGGCACTGGGCATGAACAACATGGGGCAGGTGGTGGGAGCTGCGTTGCTGGGATTTTTCTTCTTCAAGGAGCCCATGCACCCCCGTCAGATTGCCGGATTGGTTTGTTGTTTGCTGGCTTTATTTTTATTGGGTTATGTTGGAGGAGTATAAAACCATTTCGGCAGCGGTTGAGGTTGAAATGCGGGAATTGGGCAGCCGCTTCCTGGCTTTTTTATTCCCCATTTCCGATGCGGCTGAATTTCAATCCATCTTAAAATCATTGAAAACCACGTATTACGATGCGTCTCACCACTGCTCGGCCTACCGCCTCGCTACCGATCCCGCCACGGA
The DNA here is from genome assembly GCA_027488715.1 of Bacteroidota bacterium. GTDB lineage: Bacteria > Bacteroidota > Bacteroidia > UBA7662 > CANHCV01 > CANHCV01. Next base: position 11,109 of record JAIYBD010000193.1, read on the forward strand.
GAAATCGAGCGACGACGGTGAGCCTGGAGGAACAGCTGGATTGCCGATGCTGAATGCACTTCGTTCGGCCGAGTTGTTTCAAGTGGGTGCCGTGGTGGTTCGTTATTTTGGAGGAACGAAATTGGGCACCCGCGGATTGATCGACGCGTACGGAGGTGCCGTAGTGGAAGCCATTGCCGAGGCCAGTTGCGTTCAGGTGGTTCCTCAATTGGATTGGAGTGTTACGTTGCCCTTCGATCAGCTGGGGTTGCTTCAGCAAAACATGGGAAAAATTGGCGGACTTTCCATTTCTGGCAACGATTACCATCCCAACGGATTAACCACGCATCTGAAAGGAAAGAAAGATGCCATTGAACAACTAAAAATTGCGCTGGAGCGCTGGACCATTCATGATTAAGATCAATGTCATTTGGATTGGGAAGAACCACGTTGGATTTCCCGAGAGTGGAGTGCAGGAATTTGTGACGAAGATTGGGCACATGGCCAAGTTGGACGTGCGCACCTTGGAGGTGAAAACCAAATCCAAGGATGCAGAAGGCATGAAGAGAGAAGAAGCGGAGCGCTTACTGTCTGTTTTGGACGATAAAATGAACGTGATTTTATTGGATGAGCGGGGGCAACAACCCGATTCCATTCAATTTGCAAAGAAGTTGGAGCAGTGGGTTGATTCGGGTAAGGTTCCTACGTTTGTGATTGGGGGCGCATACGGATTTCACGAGTCGGTGCTTCAGAAGTTTCCTCAGAAAATTTCCCTCAGCAACATGGTGATGACGCATCAGTTGGCGAGAGTAGTTTTGTTGGAGCAAATGTATCGGGCCTTGAACATTCTGAAAGGGACGGAATACCACAAGTAAATTACTCCAGTGATTTCCGACCCGCCGCTCGCCCTACCGCCGTTTTGCCGTACTTGTTTTTAATTTGATCCATCGCAGCGTATAGCTTCATTTTTTTACTTTCGTTCCCTCCCGAAATCCCGTCGAACAAGTCGAGTTGCGGACTTCCCGTAACGAGACCGCTCACGCGCAGGCCCACCAAACGGATCCGCTGCCGTCGTTCCCACACCTGTTCCAATAGCCGTTTGGCATGCGCCATCAGGGCCTCGTCCGATGCGGTGAGGGGAATGCGCATTTGTTTGCTGTGCGTGTTGAAGTCGGCATACCGAATTTTTACGGTGAGGGTGCTCCCCATTTTTCCTAATTCGCGCAGCTGTTTCCCGAGCGACTCGGCCATGCGCACGAGCCGACCCGTGAGTTCGCTGGGGTCAATGGTATCTTGGTCGAAGGTATGTTCGTGGCTGATGGATTTTTCTTCCCGATAAGGTTCCACCGCCCGCTCATCAATGCCATTGGCGCGTTGCCACAAGTCGATGCCATTCTTCCCAAACACGGTTTGAAGTCGCTCAGGAGCAATTTGTTGGAGGGTTCCAATGCGCTGAATGCCGAGTTGTTGGAGGGTTTTGGCGGTTTCAGCGCCAATCATGGGGATTTTTCGGACGGGTAGGGGAGAGAGGAAGGGCTTTTCCAGTCCTTGCCATACCCGTTGTTTGCCGTTGGGTTTGGCTTCTCCCGTGGCCACTTTCGAAACGGTTTTGTTGGTAGAGATTCCCATCGATAGCGGCAGACCACTTTCTCGGATAATTTTCTGTCGCAATTCTGCCGCATACCGCTCGCATCCAAAAAAACGATCCATCCCCGTTAAGTCGAAGTAAAACTCGTCGATGCTCGCTTTTTCGTACAAGGGGACCGACTCTGCAACGATTTCGGTGATGATTCGGGAGTGATGACTGTACGCTTCCAGGTCGCCCCGCAAAACCAAAGCGTCTGGACAAAGCCGTTTGGCCATTTTCATGGCCATGCCCGAATGAACCCCGTATCGCCGAGCTTCGTAACTGCACGAGGCCACGACCCCTCGCTCGGCGTTTCCCCCAATGATCACCGGCTTCCCCATCAATTCCGAGTTGCGCAACCGCTCCACCGAAACAAAAAAGGTGTCCAAATCCATGTGCACAATGCATCGTTCCATGTTGACAAATATTATGACAATCTTTCGCCAATAAATTAGGCAAAAGAAATCAAATTGCTATCTTTGAAAAAAAATAAAGATGGGATTTTCCGAAAACTTGAAATTACTTCGGCAGCGCAAAGGCTGGTCGCAACAAGAAGTAGCCGATACGCTTGGAGTGAAACGTTCGTCCTGGAGTGCGTACGAAAATGGCGCTTCTGAGCCTAATTTAACGCTTCTTCAAAAAATTACCGCCCTGTATGGAGTTACGCTGGATGCGTTGGTGTGCGAAGATTTTACCACGTACGGCGAAAGCAAATGGAGCGAGTTGAATCATGCCATGCAAGCCGATGTGCGCGGACAGCGACTTCGGATTTTAGCAACAACCGTGGATCGAAACAACAAAGAGCGGATTGAAACGGTGCCCGTTAAGGCCAAAGCCGGTTACACCGCTGGATATTCCGATCCTGAGTTCATTGCCGAATTGCCCCACATCGAACTGCCGTTTTTAGACCGAAATCGAAAGTACCGTTGTTTTGAAATTTCGGGGGATTCGATGCCGCCCGTGCACTCCGGTTCTTACGTGGTAGGCGAGTACCTTACCGATTGGTCGGGCATCAAGCCGGGAACGCCCTGCATTGTGGTGACTCAATCGGAGGGGATTGTGTTCAAGCGGGTTCATGCGCGGGTAGAAACCCACGGGTCGTTTTTGCTGGAATCGACCAACGCGGCCTATCCACCGTATTTTGTGGATGCCAAAGAGGTTTTGGAAATGTGGAAATTCTGCTACGCCATCGAAAGTGTGTTCGATGCTGCTCCCGTAACGGCCGCTCACGAATTGCCTGAGATGTTGCAGCAAATGCGGCTTGATATTGCCGACATCAAGCGGCGGCTGGAAGATTAAGTTTTTTGTTTTTTCTTTTTCGCTGCGGGGAATAAGATGTTGTTCAAGATTAACCGATAACCCGGCGAATTGGGGAACAACGCTAAATCGGTTGGCGGCTCGTACACCATGTGCTGATAATCTTCCGGATCGTGGCCGCCGAAAAAGGTCCAGGTCCCTTTCCCGTATTCGCCGTGAATGTACCTGGCTTCGCCCAAAGCTTTGTTCTCTCCCAAGACCAACACCCCCGGTTTTACCAATGATTTTTTGTAGGCGGTCGACTGTCCCATGAAGGCGTGAACAACCTGCAAGTGATTCTGACATAGCATGGTAGGAACGGGATCCCACTTGGCAGAGAAATCGAACAAGGTAAAAAAGTCGGAGTTTTCGGAAACGTTGCCCCGAGTGTTGGTTACGTCGATATCCGAATGTTCGTAGTAATAGGGGTCGCGAACCAAGGTGAAGTTTTGAAAGGCAAAGGTCTTGTTGAAATCGAGTTTGCGTTGAGCGCCGGCATCCATGGGATCGCCATCGAACATGTATTCGCAAATATCAACGCCGTCGGCGGCCAAAGCGATATCGTAAGTGTCAGCTGCGCTGCACATGGCAAATAAGAAGCCGCCGCCCATCACAAAGTCGCGCATTTTCTTCACCACGGCCAATTTTAGCTGACTTACTTTGGCAAAGCCCCATTTTTGGGCGGTCGCCGTTTGTTCGGCCACGTCTTTTTTGTACCAATCGGTTCCATTGTAGCTCGACCAAAATTTCCCAAATTGCCCGGTGAAGTCTTCGTGATGCAAATGCAACCAGTCGTATTCGGGCAGTTTGCCTTGCATGATCTCATCGTCGTAAACGACCGTGTATGGAATTTCGGCGTAGGTGAGGGCCAACGTAACGGCATCGTCCCACGGTTGTTTCGTTTTGGGCGAGTAAACCGCAATTTTCGGCGCTTTCTCCAGTTTTACCACATCCTGATTCACTTCGGGATCGGCAATATCCTGAAGAATAGCGGCATACTGAACGTCGGGACTGATTTCGTAGGAAACGCCTCGAATCTTGCACTCTTTCTCCAAAATGGAGTTGGCGTTCATGGAGAACGATCCGCCGCGGTAATTCAGCATCCAATCGGTCACCATGCCGCGCTCAATGGCGTAATAAGCGATTCCGTATGCTTTGAGGTGATTTTTTTGCGCATCATCCATGGGAATGACCAATTGCGCAGAAAAAAGTTCAAGAGAAAAACAGATGGTTAAAAACAGGAGGATCAATCGCATAACCGAATAACGTTGAAATTTCAATTTGGTTATCCTTGAAGATGTTTTTCTAAAACGGCCGCAATATTGGGTTTGAAATACCGGTTACTTTTCATAATTTTTCCATCTTCCCGAAAGATGGGTTCCCCGTTTTCGTCGAGTTTAGAAAGGTTTGATTGTTGAATTTCTTCAAAAACATCTTCGATCACGTGCTGCAGTCCGTGCGATAGGATGGTTCCGCACAAAATGTACAATTGATCGCCGAGGGCATCTGCAATTTCGGTGAGGTTTCCTTGTTTAGCGGCCTCCAAGTACTCGTCGTTTTCTTCGGCCATCAGGCGATGCCGGAGTTCAACGATGGAATCGGGGAGTTGAGCAACGGGTGAGTGGTGTTGGGGAACTTTGAATTTTTCGTGAAATTCAGCAACGTAGGATAACGGTTTCTTCATGATTAATCCAAAGAAAAAGTCGTGGATCCAATGCGGTATCCTTCGCAGTAAAGCTCAACGGAATATTTTCCAGGGCCGAGGAAATTGGTTTTGTTGAAATAGCCGCATTCTTCCACTTCGTTTCCAAAGTAAGGAACGGTTTTCGTGAAGGAGTAAAGGGTTTCTTTTCCTTCAAAACTAAACTTTCCAGATCCCGAACCTTCGTCGTACACCGTTGTTCCATCAGGGGAAATGATACGAACGTGAACCAATTTATTGCCGTGATTGGCCACGGAATTGGGGAGCAGGTTAAAGCAAACTTTGACTTTTTCTACGTTTTTTGATTTTGAAACCACGTCTTCTTTACCGTTTCTTTTGAATCGAATGGCGGAAGCGATGGTTTTATTGGATGCCAGGATAGCGCCGCGCTGAATCTTCTCGTACAAGAATGAATTCTCGGCTGTAATCTTTTGATTTCGTTCTTTTTCCTCACTTAAATTTTGAGTGAGCAAGGTATTTTCGCCTTTAAGCTTTGAATTTTCTTGGTTTAAGTTGTTGATTTGAGCCAAATACGCATTTTTTTCTTTGGTTAAGTCGGCCATCAATGCACGTACTTTTTTCAAATCTTCCTCGCTTGCTTTCCCTACGCGAATTAAGGAATCGATGCTGCGAGATTTGGTTTGAATATCATCAATCTTTTCATCAATCACCCGATTGAGATCGGTATTATCGCCTTTTTGGGCTTGCAGTTCTGAAATGAGCCCAGTTCTAAGTTTTTCGCTTTCAGTGAGTAAATTCTGTTCTTTTTGAATTTTATCCTGTTGGGATGATTCTCGAATGAACCAAAATAGGTTGGTTCCAACCAATAAGGCCAAAAGGATGAATAGGGTAGCTCGGTAGTTTGCGTTTTGACTCATAATAAATTCAAACGCCAAGATAAATGAAAAACTTGTTAACGACCAAAACAAAGTTCACTTTTCGATGAATTCTGGGGTTATTTTTGTATGTATTTTCCGTTTTCCAAAAAGTGATTCATGCGTTTAAGAATTTTATTTGAAGATAATCATTTGATTGCCGTTTATAAGCCTGCTGGTGTCTTGGTTCAAGCCGACGATACCGGTGATGTTTGTTTGAAAGAAATTGTAGAGGACTACATTGTTCGCGAATACAATAAACCCGGCGCTGCGTTTGTGGGTGTGATTCATCGCATCGATCGTCCGGTTTCGGGGTTGGTATTGATGGCGAAAACCTCCAAAGCCTTGGCTCGAATGAATAAAATGTTCGAAGAAAAAACCATTCAAAAAACGTATTGGGCCGTGGTGCACAATCACGCTGAACACGAAGATTCCGTGGAATTGGTGAATTGGATTTTAAAGGATTCGGCGAAAAACATGGTTCATTGTTACAACAAGGCCCGTGGCGCCGCCAAACGTGCCGAACTTTCCTACAAACAAATTGGCGCCTCCAAAGGATTTTCCCTTTTCGAAGTGAAACCCAAAACCGGACGCCCGCACCAGATTCGAGCTCAATTGAGCTATGCCGGATTTCCCATTGCGGGCGACGTGAAATACGGTGCAAAAGGGTTCCTCTCCGATCAATCCATTGCCTTGCATGCCTATTCCCTGGAATTCGATCATCCCGTTTCCAAAGAAAAAGTCATCATCAAGTGCTTGCCCGAGAAGAAAAATAAATGGAGTTTATTCGACTAAGATATCTTTGCAATCATGCCGAAACATCACCTTATTACCGCTGCGTTACCCTATGCCAATGGCCCCATTCACATCGGACATTTGGCCGGGTGTTATTTGCCCGCTGATATTTACGTTCGTTACCTCCGTTTGATTGGAGAAGATGTAATTTTTATCTGCGGTTCGGATGAACACGGTGTGCCTATCACCTTAAAAGCTCAGAAAGAAGGCATTACGCCCCAAGATGTGGTAGATCGCTACCATGCCCTGATGGGTGGAGCCTTTCAAAATTTCGGAATTTCTTTCGATTATTACGGAAGAACTTCTTCGGAGATGCACAAGAAAACAGCTGCCGATTTTTTTGAAAAATTGTACAACGATGGCGTCTTTTTGGAAGAAGTTACCGAGCAATACTACGACGAAGAAGCCCAGCAATTTTTGGCCGACCGTTACATCACAGGAACGTGTCCGAGCTGCCAAAATCCAGGTGCCTACGGCGATCAATGCGAAAAATGCGGAAAGACTCTCAGTCCTTCCGACTTAATTGATCCGAAATCGGCCCTATCGGGCAATGTTCCAGTATTAAAACCTACCCGAAATTGGTTCTTGCCTTTGGATCGGTTGCAGCCCAAAATTGAAGCTTTCATGGATTCCCGTCAAGGATGGAAAACCAACGTAACCGGGCAAGTTCGGTCATGGTTGCAGCAAGGTCTTCACCCAAGGGCCATGACCCGCGATCTTTCCTGGGGCGTTCCCGTTCCAAGTCAAATTCCAAGTTCAGAAGGAAAAGTATTGTACGTGTGGTTCGATGCCCCCATCGGATACATTTCGGCCACCAAAGAGTATTTTCAGCAAAAGGGAGATGCAGAAGGGTGGAAGAAGTATTGGTCAGGCGACGATGCTCGTTTGGTTCATTTCATCGGAAAAGACAACATCGTTTTCCATTGCATCATTTTTCCATCCATGCTGATGGAGCACGGTGGATTTGTTCTGCCCGATAATGTTCCTGCCAATGAGTTTCTCAATTTGGAAGGCGATAAAATCTCAACATCTAGGAATCATGCCGTTTGGTTGCACGAATACCTGGAAGATTTTCCCGGTAAAGAGGACGAATTGCGCTACGTGTTAACCTCTATTGCTCCGGAATCGAAGGATGCTGATTTTTCGTGGAAGGATTTTCAAACCAAGGTGAATAGTGAATTGGTTGCCATTCTAGGAAATTTCGTCAATCGAGTTTTGGTACTTTCCCACAAATATTACGAAGGAGTCGTTCCCAGCGATACTGAAATTCCAGGTGATTCCGATGCACGGAAAAAAGTACTGGAGGCCTATCATCATTGCCATACCGAGGGAAATCAAGCCATCCAAAAAATGGTGGAAGCCTTGAAACACTACAAGTTCCGTGAAGCTCAGGCCGAAATGATGAACTTCGTTCGCTGTGGGAATAAATTCTTGGCCGACACCGAGCCATGGAAACTTCAAAAAGTTGATCCTACTGCCGTTGAGGCCATCCTTAGTTATGCTCTTTCGTTAACCGGCAACATCGCTTGCGCTTGCGCTCCCTTCTTGCCTCGAACCTCGGAAAAGATGTTTTCCATGCTGAATTTTTCTTCAGATGAGGTGATGAAAGCATTTTGGCATCAAGGAGAAATGGTAGAAATGATGGCACCCGGACATCGTTTGGGTGAAGTGAGTTTGTTGTTTCAGAATATGGAAGATGATGCCATTCAACAACAATTAAACAAACTTGAAGCCGCGAAAATGGCCAATCAAACGATTGCAGAAAAAGTAGTTTCTCCTCCGAAAGCCGAAGTAACATTCGATGATTTTTCCAAAATTGATTTACGGATCGCTACGATTTTAGAAGCCCAAAAAGTCCCCAAAACCGATAAACTGATGCAGTTATTGGTGGATACTGGAATGGATCAGCGAACCATCGTAAGTGGAATCGCTCATCAATACTCCCCCGAAGAATTGGTGGGAAAACAAATCATGGTCCTTTGCAACCTGGCTCCAAGAAAATTAAAAGGGATCGAAAGCAAAGGAATGATTTTATTGGCGAAAGATTCCGATGAAAACCTTATTTTCGTTTCTCCCGTTCGTCCCACGACGAATGGCTCCGAAGTCGCATGAACATCAAAAAATGGTTGGGAATCGTTGCTCTACTTGCGCTTGCAAGTTGTAAGAACGAAACATTGCCCCCGGTTTCCCTGGAACCAGGAATCTACGCTATTCAACCCGGAAACGAGTTTGTTTATGCTGTAGATTCCATTCATTACAACGATTTTACCAATCGAATCGACACCTTTCGCTTTTTAATGAGGGAACTGGTGGATTCCATTCTGGAACAAACATCAACCACTAAAAAGTTGAGGATTTTCCAAGAATCCTTGGACCCTACTACCCAATCGTGGAATCCGATCGCAACGGTGCTCGTTACTTTTGCTCCCGGCGTTGTTCGTAGCACAGAAGACAACAACCAATTCATTCGGTTGATCCTTCCGATTTACGAAGGAAACAGCTGGAAAGGTAATGTTTTAACCAACAACGAGCCTTGGAACAACGACTGGGAATACTATTATTACAATGTTTGGCGTTCCAAAGAGGTGTTAGGAAAGAATTTTGATTCTACGGTTTCGGTAAATTGGGTAGAATCATCCACCTTCATTGACGAAACGCTGGGTGAGGAAACCTACGCCCAAGGAATTGGTAGAATTTACCGGCGATTTAAAAACATTCGTTTCAAAATCGATGGAAACATTGAGTCGGGTTACGACGTTACTTGGTCATTAAAAAGCTGGAAAAAATGAAAAATGGATTTCTGTCGCTCTTCTTTTTGATATCAGCGTTTTCGTGGGCCCAAATCCCTGCCACTCGCTTTTTTGTTGAATTTGTCGATAAAGGCAGTTCTTCCTTCAGTTTACAGCGGCCATCGGAATTTTTGAGTCAACGAAGCATCGAACGCCGCTTAAAATTTAACATCCCCCTCGATTCATCCGATCTGCCCGTTACAGCTGCATACGTTGCCAGTGTTCAACGGTTAGGCGGATTAGTTCATTGTACCTCCAAATGGTTCAACGGAGTGGTGGTGGAGCCAAGGGATTCTCAGAGTTGGGAAAATATTAAATTGTTGCCCTGTGTGAAGTCAACCCAACCGGTTTTCAAGCTGAATCGAACCGATGATCCTTGGGTTGAACCCGCGGCAACCGAGGGCGTTGCATCTTTCCCTGATTCGGTGTACGGAATTGGACTTACCCAAGTGAAGCAATTGAATTTGCAAAGTTTGCATCAAGAAGGATTTACCGGAAAGGGAGTTTGGATTGCCGTACTCGACGCCGGTTTTATTAACGTTCCAAGTATCGCAGCCTTTCAACACCTTTTTACCGAGGGAAGGATTGTTGGCAATCGTGATTTTGTGGATCGGGATAACGATCCTTTCAATGGCGATATTCATGGGACGTTGGTTCTCAGTTGCATGGCTGCAAAATTGCCCGGAGTCATGATCGGAACCGCGCCCGATGCGAAATACACGCTTTTAAGAACCGAAGACGTTGGTTCGGAGCGCCGGATTGAGGAGTTCAATTGGATTGCAGGAGCCGAATACGCCGATTCATTAGGCATTGATGTGTTCAATACTTCGTTGGGATATACTTGGTACGATCCCATCGATTCGATGCAGCAAATTACCCAAGCTCAGTTGGATGGGAATACCACGTACATCACCCGAGGCGCCGACCTCGCAGCGAAGAAAGGGATTTTGGTCGTGAATAGCGCCGGAAACGAAGGCGGAAGCGCTTGGGGGAATATTTCTGCTCCCAGCGATGGCGATAGTGTTTTTTGCATCGGCGCCGTTGATTCATCGGGTTTTCGAGCGGGATTTAGCGGAAGGGGCTTGTCCAGTCAACGCATCAAACCAAATGTCATGGCTTTGGGCGCTCGAACGCCTTTGCTCAATCACAATGGAAACCCCAGCACCGGCTCGGGAACCTCGTTTAGTGGACCAGTGATTGCCGGTGCAATGGCATGTTTGGTTCAAGCATTTCCTCAAAAATCTAATTGGGAATTGATGAAAGCCGTTGAAAAAAGCTCCAGTCAATTTCAAAATCCCGATACGCTGATGGGATACGGAATTCCCGACTTTGGGAAGGTCTTCCAAGCGTTAAACCAATGGAACAAGTACTTTCCAAAAGATCAAGATTTCTGTTTGGTGTTCCCTAATCCGGTTGGCACGAACTCGAGAATTGTTTTCAAAGAGGCGTATGCATCGGTAACTCTGCGTTTGTGGGATAG
>JAIYBD010000092.1 GCA_027488715.1 Bacteroidota bacterium
AGGTTGAACATCACTTTGGAAGCACGTATCGGGTTCATTTCCTTCAACAAATGACTTACGGCAGATGCAATAGCAGGAACCCCTACGGCTTCGTGATGCCGAGTTTCAAGTTCAATATCGGTAAACTCTTCGGGAGTTAATTCGACCTTTTTCTTCATGGTCGAAAGTTACGCAATTTCAATTTTATTGCAACAAATCGGGGCGTCTTTCCTTGGTTTTTTGTACGGATTGCTCGTGCCTCCAAGCCGAAATTTTAGCATCATGTCCCGAGAGTAAGACTTCAGGAACAGAAAGTTCACGAAAAACTGCTGGTCTTGTGTAACAGGGTGCATCTAACAATCCATCCTGAAACGAATCCGATAGGGCAGAGGATTCGTCGCCCAAAACCCCGGGAATAATGCGAATGATGGAATCGGCTAAAACCGCAGCAGCCAATTCTCCACCACTTAACACGTAATCGCCAATGGAAATTTCACGGGTCACGTACAAATCGCGAATGCGCTGGTCGATTCCTTTGTAATGCCCACAAATCATCAAGAGATTATTCTTCAAGGATAATTCATTGGCCATGTTTTGGTTCAACGTTTGTCCATCGGGCGTTAGAAAAATGATTTCGTCGTAGTTGGTAGTTTGGCACAATTCGTCGATGCACGCAGCCAAGGGTTCGGCTTTCATCACCATACCAGCGCCGCCTCCAAAAGGATAATCATCCACCCGGTTGTGTTTATCATTACTCCAATCTCGAAGTTGAAAAAAACGGACTTCTGCTAGCCCCTTGTTGATGGCACGTTTAACAATGGAATGACCCAAGGGGCCTTCTAACATTTCCGGGAATAGCGTAATAATATCAATTTTCATTACCGCCCTCGTCTTCTTTTAAATAAGCTTCCAGCAATCCATCGGGTAATCGAGTGTACAAGGTTTTGGTTGATCGGTCAAACCGGTCGTACAAGTCTTCGTGCAAGGGGAACATTACTTCTTGGCCTTGGTGTTGGAACGAAACAATGGACTGAAACTCGGTATCAAAAACTTCAATGATGGTGCCAATGTTTCCTAGTTTTTCATCTTCAATGGTTGAACCAGGCAATTCATGGAAATAAAACTGACCTTCCTTCAAGGGAGGAAGTTCAGAAACCGGTGCATGAACCGTACTTCCAACCAGTGAATTGGCTGCTTCATCGCTTCCGACATCTTCGAAAGTAACAATCCCTTCTCCGTTTTTTTGAATTTTGATCGATTGAATAAAATAAGGTAAAAAACTGTTTTTCTTTTTTACGAACAGATGTTTTAGTTTGGAATAATGTTGAGGTTCATCGGCATCGATGATGATAACGAGTCCACCTTTTATTCCATGGGTATCGGCCAAATAGCCCAATTCGAAGAGTTGATCTGGATGCATGTTGCAAAGGTACATCGAAAAAAAATTAACATCGAAAGTAAACCCTTTCAAGGTAGTTTTGTCAAAATGAAAAAATAAGATTATGAAAGCAATTTTTGGAATTTTCGCTGTGACCATATTGTTAGGTTCCTGCGGAAAAAGAAACGACTCCCTGTTCGTTGGAGCTGGAGAAAGTGCATTTTCTGAGGCTATTTTCAACGATTTAGCCGATCAGTTTCAATCGGCCAATGCCAAAATTGAAGGCGGAAGTTCGATAACTTTCCAGGGGGCATGTGCCACTATCACCATCACACCTTTTGATTCCACCACTTGGCCTAAAACCATGGTGATTGATTTTGGGACAACCGGTTGTGTGGATTTGAGAGGCAATTTGCATAAAGGAAAATTGAATTGTGTGATTTCTGCTCCATGGAGATTGTCGGGATCTACTGTTGTCATTTCCCCGGAAAACTACAGTGTAAACGGGTACGGTGTAGAGGGAACAAAAACCTTGATCAACAAAGGGCGCAATGCCAACGGAAATCGAATGGACTCGGTGTATGTTCGCAACGGCGTGATTACGCATCCTGATGGAAAAACAAGCACCTGGGAAAGCGACCGTTTGCGTACGCAAATTGCAGGTGAAGCAACCGCTTTCCCTAATTATGGCGACGATGTTTTCTCCATTAGCGGAGTTGGTAGTGGTGAAAACACGAGTGGAAGTGCTTATTCGCTTTCAACTACTCGCGACTTGGTGGTTGCGTTGAACTGCCGTTGGGTGCAGGATGGGGCATTAAAGGTGAAGAACGCTGCTGGCGATTCGGCTGTGGTAGATTATGGCACGACAGGTTGCGATCAAGATGCCACAGTTCTGTACAAAGGTAGAACCTACAACATTACCTTGAAGTAATTTCAAAAAACCAAAAAAAAGGGCTGTTGGGGCGATGATTTATCGTTTCAGCAGCCCTTTTAATTTTTCAGCATTAAACTTTTCATCGCCCGTTCCTTGAAAGAATTGAAGGATTTGGCCGTCATTGAGAAGGGTTACCCCTGGAGTAGAGGAATTTCCACCCATTAATTTCCAGAAATTGGGTATGGAAATAACGGAATAACTTTTCTTGAAATTGGTTTGAGCAAAGAAATCGTTGATTTTAAAGGTTTCTTCATCCATAAATAAGATGTGAACGGGAGGAAGGCCAACGGATTTTTCCATGGTGGCGAGTTCTTTGGCCGTTTCAATGCAATGTTCACAACCGGGTAAAAATAAACAGATGAGTTTTTCGCCTTGGTTTACCTGAAATTCTGCTGGAACAAAGGAGGTGTATTTGCTGATGATTTTGGGTGCCGATGATGTTGGCTTAGGGTTGTTTTTTTGTGAGGTATCTGCCTTAACGTTGGTTGTTGAAGGAACAGGGTTTTCTTTCGTTTCTGAAGTTGAATCGATGGCTGCAAGTTCAGGGCTGTTGTTATCGGATGGAGTGATTTCCTGTGCAACGGGTGTTGCCGATTCTCCGCTTGATTTTTGAGGGAAGCCAATGAAAACCAGAAGTGTTGAAAGCAAATAAACCGAAAGGGGAATAAAGAAATTTCCAGGTTTAGGATCTTCGGTTTTCTTCCACAAAAAGTAGAGAATGACCAAAGTGGCTACATTTTTAAGAAAGGCTTCCAGTGGAGTCATGGGGATGAGTTGTCCGAAACATCCGCAATTGCCGTCCATTGGGCCGAATTGGATCATTTGAACGATCAAATGGATGCAAAAAGCAACCAGAAGCAATGCTGTTACAGGAATAACGAATCGCTTGGTGAAGTGTGGAACGAGGAAACAAAATCCAATTCCAAGCTCTAATCCAATGATGAGTCGTGCAAAAACCGCCGAACTTTCCCATGTGAAAAATCCAAGGTCAACCAATTGCTTTTCGAATGCCCAAATGGGGAATAGTTTGGCGACTCCCGAAAGAATGAATAGGGAACAAATGATGCCTCTAAAAATTGCTTGCCACTTTGCGCTCATAACCTTTTTTTGCCAAAAATACGTGGAGTGTAGTTGATTTCAAAGAAATTTATCGAAGTCAAGATGTGGCAAAAATCTTATAAATAGCAAATGTCTTTTGAGGGAAAATGGGATGAATGGGGATTTAGACCGCTTCGCAACTTTCTTCCGGCTCAATGTTAATGAGGAAACCCTTGGCTTTAATCTGGAAAACGTCGTGGGTATGAGCGCGATGTTCTCGACAAAGGGGAATTACGAAAGTTTTTTTTGTTGAATACATGGGTTTTATGACGTGAGCTGCGAGCACATCTTGGTTTTTACAATGGAATTCCTGACAAACAATGGCCTTTATTCCCTTGCATTTTTCCCAGTGAGCCATCCAACTTGGACATTGGCATCGGGAAGATTTATTTCCGGGTAGGGGTTGAATGAAAATGGTGGTTGGCATAGTGCAAAGAGAAGAATTTTTGTTGAAAAATGAAAATAATTTTTAAATTTATGCTTGTTGATATTTGACTTTCAGAGTAAAGAGAATTTTTCTATATTGCAAGAATGAAGTTTAAAACCATACTCCTTTATTTGTTTCTTTTCTCGGTATTGGGATGGCTATTCATTTCCATCAATTGGTTTTGGCCTTATCATTTTCAATTGCCTGTTTTAAAAAAAAAAAAAAAGAGTTACGATCAAAAATCGTTTTGGTATTACCCATGGGGGAAGTCCGTTACTCACAAAGGAGTGGATATATTTGCCAAAAAAGGAACGCCCGTTGTTTCTGCAGTGCCCGGTTTTGTAGTTTTTTCTGGAAAAAATGACCTAGGAGGTGAGGTGCTTTTGGTTTTAGGACCTAGGTTGCGAACCTACTATTATGCGCACTTGAAAAAAAGAAATGTTGGAATGGGGAAGTGGGTAACTTCTAAGGATACCATCGGCTGGGTTGGAGATTCGGGGAATGCCAAGGGGAAGCCGCCCCATTTGCATTTTTCCATCAGCACCTTGGTTCCCATCTTTTCCAATCGTACGGATGAAATTCAAGGAGATCGTAAAATTTGGTATGTTGATCCAACAAAACAACTCAATAAAGCTTTAAATAAATGAATCAAATATTTTGGATTTGTGTTGAAATTATGAAGAAGGGGAGTCATGCCGTTGGTTTAACTTATCAAGAACTCAATGTCCTTCTTTTTGTTATTTTACATCCGGCCTTAACTATTTTTCTATGGTGGAGGATGTTGAAGTACAGGAAAAAATACCAAGAACTATTAAAGAAATCGGTCGAATAATTTCTAAGCCAACATGAAAATTAAAAATTCTTTAGGAAAAACAAATATCTCCGATCTTTTAGCTCAATCCATTGAAATGATGGATCACGACTCTTTTTTTCGACTTTACAAATCAACGAATCATTTTCAAACTTCCAACGGGCAAACGTTAACTCAAAACTTAAAGGTTGTTTTCCGCCGTTTGAAGCTCGAGGGCGATACTTATTTCGAAAGGTATCCTTCGAGTTGCGAGGGAAGGTGCGGGTTTGCTCAAAGTTCGGGTTGGATTTACGTAGGCAATCGAACACGGAAATACTTTGGGCTCATTCACCATGTAGATGAAAAAGAAGGGATTCAATTGTTTGTTTGCTCCATGCCTAAAACACCCAAGGAGGTTCAATTAGGAAAAGAAATGGAAATGATTTTACCCAAGAGGTGGAATGAGGGTGAGGGTGCTTTTTTGTCTTGAGGTTGAAGTGGGGATGAAAAGGAATAGTGCAGGAAATTGATGAGTACGTTAAATCGTTTTTTGGAAGCTCAAGATCTTATTTTTGATCAGGTGGTGTTGGAGTTGAGGTTTGGTAGGAAGTCGGGGCATTGGATGTGGTATATTTTTCCGCAGTTGGAGTTGGGAATGAGCTCCATTTCCAAGTTTTATTCGATCAAGGGTAGGGAAGAAGCCCTTGAATATTTACATCATCCCATTTTAGGATCACGGCTTTTGGAATCCACTCGCATGCTTTTGGAGTTGAAAACCAACGACCCATACGAAGTGTTTTTCGGCGACGATGTTAAACTTAAATCGAGCATGACACTTTTTCATGAGGTTAGTTCTTCCGATCAAAATGTGTTTTTTGAAGTTTTGCAGAAGTATTTTCAGGGTGAAAGGTGTAAGCGTACGGTGGAGATGTTGGTTGATTGATTTGGATGAAGAGGAGGGAGGTTTTTACATTTTACCAC
>JAIYBD010000160.1 GCA_027488715.1 Bacteroidota bacterium
CCCAAATGGTAAACCGTGGAGGTTGGAATAACTTTCACTTTGGCGCCCACCCGATGCATTCGCCAACACAAATAGATTTCTTCCATGTGGGCGAAAAAATCGGGATCGAGTTCGCCGGCCTGGAGGTACCAAGATCTCCGAACAAACAAACAGGCACCGCTGGCCCAAAAAACTTCGGCTTCGTCGTCGTATTGCCCCTGATCCGTTTCAACGGTAGTGAAAATTCGCCCCCGCGTAAAAGGAAAACCGTATCGATCAATCCAACCGCCCGATGCACCGGCGTATTCGAAATGGGTGCGCTGTTGATCGGCCAAAATTTTGGGTTGAGCAGCACCCAACATGGGATCTTGCTCAAACGCATCGGCAACGGCGTTCAACCAATCCGGAGGAACGGAAACGTCACTATTCAATAAACAAATGATATCTCCAGGAACCTGCTTTAAACCATGGTAATAACCACCGGCATAACCGGTATTGGTTTGCAGTTGAACCCACTTGATTTTTTCATTTTTCAGGGAATCAACCCATGATTTCGAATCGTCGGTGCTAGCATTGTCGATGATGACCACCTCAAAGTTGGGATATTCGGTTTGAAGCACCGAAGGAAGATAGGTTTGGAGATGTTTTACTCCGTTCCAATTTAAGATGGCGATGGAAATCAACGGACGCGTCATCAATTGTTGTTAAAGGTATTTTCGAGTAATCGGATGGATTCGGAATCGGCATTGGCCGGACGATCGCTGTCGATGGTGTTGCCCATGGGCGTGGTCCGGCGAAAAATTTCGAGTTTCCACTGCGGATTGTTGGTTTCGCCGAAAGCGGTGCTGTGCAGCAAACGGTACTCGCAGGCGGCAACCTCCGTGTTGTAGAATAAAAATCGAGCATTCCGTTGCCGCGCTCGTCCCGGACTCATGCGGTCGTCTAAATTGTAATACCACCACACTTCGTAGGGTAAAGCCACCGGGTCGGTTTTTCGTTCGGTTCGCTGATCGGGAGGTCCATATTGCAGATAAACCCGACCGCGTTCGGTTTCGTAACCTCGTTGACGCGGACAAGCGAATAAGCGATCTACTTCAGCCAATCGGCCGCGGTATTCTACCCATCCATCCTCGGGACTTCCCGGACTTTTTTCCACCCAGAACTGAGCGAAGAAAGGTTTTAGACGAAAGGAGTCGGAATACTTAGGATTCACCATGGGTAAAGCCAAATTCCGTTCTCCTGCGCCCATCACGGGCAAGATGCTGCGTAGATGTTCCCGCACTTGGGTAACCGACATGGTATCCACGAAATAGGGTAGTTTGCCTTCGGCGATGGATTGCTTTTGAATTTTTTTAGGCAACGTCCGTCGAAAAGCCAAGGCTTTTTGGTCGAGTAAATCGTATTTCATGTTCCTCGCTTCCACCACCAATTGATAATTGCCAATCGGAAGTGAATTCAATGGGATTTTGATGAAGAAGGGAAGTATTTTCGATGTAGTGACTTTATTCCGGTTCCCGAATTCGGCGAGGATTTCTTCGGAATTAGCTTTTTTAAGGTAGTAAACAAATAAAATGGAACTGTCGGGCAGAAGCGGAAACGTTTGGTACAATTCGGTGTAGGCCTGAAGCGTGTCGGATTCTTGACCAAAAATATCGTTGGGGTAGGGGATGATGAATTTTCCGCTCCGCTCCAAAGACGGATTTGGGTTTTGTGCCGACCGAAAAAAGAACGGTTGACAAAAAAGCACTTCGTCGGTCGGAAAGGTGCTTTCGAACGCAAATTTCGATTGATTTCGGTTGGTGGTATCGTTCAAATCGGCAATCGTAATTTCTCCTTCGAATTGTCCAAGTCCGATGGCATATCGTTCAAAATGGAGCAACTCCGGCGATAAAATCCAAGCCGATGTAATTCCCAATTGAGCGGTGTCGATGGCGGGAGACTTCACGTTAAAGCCATCTTTCTGCACGATTTTCCCATCTTTTTTCAATTGGACAAAAACAGTGACCCCGCTTTCGGCTTTTCCCGAAGCATTCATTTTCCAGCGGAGGGATTCGGTGCGTACCAACAGATGAATTTCGGCCCAATTGCTGCTGCCGTCTTTCTTCAGGGTGGTGGTGCTCACCAAGGCCTGCAAGGCCCAAACGGGATTCATCCACAAAATCAGAAAAAAGCCCAGTAACTTTGCGCGCATGGAATTCAAAAATTTCCGTAAAGTTAATCTTTCCGAACTGCAATGTTTGCCCTCCCTCGTTTTTTTTCAGGAGTGTTTGGGGAGTGATGCCTTGCAGTTGGAAGCCCATGAGTCGTACCAAAAGGGAGGGTTTCGAAATCGTTACTTCATCCAAACCTCGCAAGGCCCGTTGGAGATGAGTATTCCCCTTCAGGGCGGACGCAACGTTCGGGCCTTGATTCAGGATGTGAAGGTGGATGACCGATTGCCTTGGCGGTTGAATCACCTTCAATCCATCGAAACCGCCTATCGTTCTACGCCGTATTACGAATACCTCGCTCCGGAATTAAAGGAAATTCTGCTGATGCCCACCGATTCGTTGTGGGAATTGAATGAGGCACTTCTTCGGTGGGTGTGGTCGGTTTTGCGTTGGGATAAATTCATCGGGAAAACCACCGATTTTTACCTGAATTATTCCGAGGAAAATGTGGTAGATTTACGGAAGAACGCAAGAAAGAAAGAGGGAGATTCCTTCAGTATTCTTCATTATTTGTTTCATTTTGGTCCTGAATTGGCATTAATATTGGAAAATGAAAATAACGGGTAAACATATTGCTGATTTGTTGGAACACTGGGCGCCTCTGTCGCTTCAAGAGTCGTACGATAATTCAGGCTGGTTGGTGGGTAATCCTATTGACGAAGTCACCGGAGTGCTTTGCACCTTAGATTGCACCGAAGAGGTGTTGGAAGAAGCTAAATTGAAGGGTTGCAATTTGATTGTGGCCCATCATCCTATTTGGTTTGGAGGAAAAAAGCGATTGGGTTCCCACTATACGGATCGGGTGATTATCCAAGCTGTTCAGTGGGGCATCGGCATTTATGCTTGCCACACCAATGCTGATGCGGTAGAAACCGGGGTGAATGCGAAAATCTTGGAAAAATTAGGATTGAAAAACGGACGTATTTTGAGTCCGAATTACGAGAATTTGCAGCAATTAACCACGTTTGTTCCTGTTCAACACGCCGATGAAGTTCGGCAGGCCTTGTTTGATGCCGGTGCAGGTTGGGTAGGGAATTATTCGCATGCGTCGTTCAATACCGAAGGGGTTGGAACGTTCAAAGGGGAAGAAGGAAGTGCACCAACGCTGGGTCGGGTAGGTCAGGTGGAACGGGTTCAGGAAATGAAGATTGAAGTACTTGTGCCGAAATGGAAACAGCGGGAAGTGATATCGGCCTTGCATAAGGTACATCCGTACGAAGAAGTGGCCTATTTTTTAACGTCGCTTCAAAATGCGCACCAGCAAACGGGCATGGGCATGGTTGGGGAGTTGAATGAGGCGATTTCGTGGAATGCTTTTGTGCATTTGGTGAAATCGGAATTCCACGTTCCGGTTGTACGTCATACCCGAGCCAAGGGCGACGTGAAGAAAATTGCCGTTTGCGGTGGCTCGGGAAGCTTCTTGTTAAACGATGCCATTCGAGCGGGAGCCGATGTTTTTTTGACGGCTGATTTTAAGTACCACGAGTTTTTTGAAGCCGATGGGAAGATCGTTATTGCCGATATCGGACATTACGAAACCGAACAATTTACTTCGGAAATATTTTGTGATTTAATTCAAGAAAAATTTCCTAATTTTGCGGTTCTCAAAAGTACCATTCGTACGAATCCTGTAAATTACAGTTAATGGAAAATACAATCGAAAACAAGCTCCGCACTTTGTACCACTTGCAATCCATCGATAGCAAAATTGATCAATTGCAGGTATTGCGTGGCGAACTTCCTATGGAGGTGGCTGATTTGGAAGATGAAGTTGCCGGTTTAGAAACCCGCATTCAGAAGTATGGGGAGGATATTCAGGAGTTGAAGAAATTTGTTGCCGATCGCAAAGATTTCATTCAGCAGTGTTTAACGCTGAAGACCAAATACGAAGAGCAGATCAATAACGTGAAAAATAGTCGTGAATACGATGCGCTTTCCAAAGAAATTGAATTGCAAGATTTGGAGAAGCAAGTTGCTGAAAAGAAAATTCGCGAAGCATCTGCACGCATTGATCAAAAGAATGTAGAGTTGGAAGGATTGAATACCCTTTTGGCCGAGCGTCACAAAGATTTAGAATCCAAGAAAACCGAATTGGAGGCCATCGTTGCCGAAACGGAAAAGGAAGAAGCCGAGTTGAAAAAAGAATCGGATTCGGCCAGAACACACGTTGAGGAGCGTTACTTGGTGGCTTACGATCGCATTCGTACCAAATTCAGAAATGGTTTGGCCGTTGCTACCATCCAGCGTGATTCTTGCGGCGGGTGTTTTAATCAAATTCCACCTCAAGTACAGTTGGACATTTCATTGAGAAAGAAAATTACCGTTTGTGAACACTGCGGACGAATTGTGGTTGATCCACGCATCGCCGAGGAATTCACCGAGAACGCTGAATAATTCAACAAAAAAACCCGAAGAAATTCGGGTTTTTTTTGCTTTATAACGAAAGCGAAGTGCCAACGTAAATAATTTCAGGCAATCCAATTCCGCAATTGAAACGCAATCTACTTTTTAAACCTAGGGTAGTATATCCTACGTTAAAGGTTGGGATAAGAGGGGATTCGAAAAAATAAACGGATGCCATTGAAAAAGCAACTCCAAGACTAGCTTCCAAGTGGTTATAAACAACTCCTCGTTTTATTCCAAAATAAAATTGATTGATCCAAAAGGGATGAATTCCCAATTGAGCAATCCAATAATTTTCAGAGTCATTTAGATTACGAAACCGTTGGCCTCCATCGGGAGAATAATAATGGTATTCAAGTACTGTGGTAATTAGAGAAAACCCAACTTTTAATCGATTTCGATGGTCATAAAATTGAGCTGGTTTCATTCCTTGTGAACTTGATGGGTTAAATGCATTTATTGATTCAGAACTTTTTGATTTTTGAAGATCAAAAGCAGGTTCATTTTTTTTTCTGAAGGATAGGACGAGAGATTTGGAAACATCCGCCGACATCAATTCAGACGAGAAGAAACCATCCGAGTCGGAACTGTGAATTGGATGGTTTTGGTCAAAAAGATAGGTTTTGGGTAGATTACTGGCCGTTGAGGCTAGGGGTACGCATAGCGTAAACAGAAGGAATGTTATTCCAGTGAGGTACTTTTTCATTTTTCATGGTAGTTTGAAATACAAATGTAGTGAAAAATGGAAAAAGTTAAATTAACGCCAAACGGCCATGGCCAACAATCCGCCCAGCATTAAAATCTTGAAATAGTTGTTGGCCCATCGGTAATGGTTTTTCTTAGAAATGAACCACAAAAAGAGAATTCCCAAGCCCGAAAAAATCTCCATACCCTCCACCAATTGGGCTGAAAAGTCCCAATCACAATTCCAAAACGACAAAAACCAGCCTAAGGGGAAGAGACCCAACCAAATGATCGTGGTTAATCCTTTCGTTATGCGGCTTCCCCAACGGGTGGCAACCGTTTCGTAATGTGTTGCTTTTTCTTCTTCCATGCCCTCCATGCCTTTTACCAGTTCCCGAATCAAAATGATGATCCCTAAAAAACCACCATACAAAAAGGAATGACCATCCAACCGCTCAAAATAAACCGCTACCCAACCAATTGATCCCACCGTTAATAAAGTAGCCATCAATTCGCCCCAAATCGCTTTTTTCTGAAATTTGTGCGAGTAGAAATACAATCCAACGCTCATTAGAAAAAATAAAACGCCAACTTTCCAGCTACCCAATCCACCCATAACAACTCCAAAACCGTTAAAAAAAAAGTATAATCGGAGTTGGGTGGCCTTGCTCACAAAGCGCTCAAATAATACCTTTTGTGGTCGATCTAAAAGGTCTTTTTCAGCATCGTAAAAGGCATTGATGAGATATCCTGCAGCCAGAATAAAAACCAAACCTAGCGTAGAAAAATGAAAAGAAAAGTCGGTGAGCAAAAGCCACTTATTGGGAAAAGCTCTGAGTAAAAAGTGAGCAGCTGCATAAGAAAAAAATGCTGCTAAAACCAAATTATACCACCTAATGAGGGAGAGAAATGCAAAAGTTTTTACCCAAAATAGGCGAGAAGGCATCATTAAAATCGGTGGATCACCTCCATCGGATAAGCGGAAAGGTGCTTCTGAGCGGCTTTTAAATCGTGGGTAAATCCGAGGATGTAACCGCCGCCGCCAGAACCGCACAACTTCAAATAGTAGCTATTGGTTTCCAGCCCTCTCTGCCACAATTCATGAAATTTAACGGGAATCATGGGCTGGAAATTCTCGAAGACCAAACCCGATAGTTTCTTTAAATTCTGAAATAAGGGCTGAGTATCACCCTTCAAAAATGCTTCGATGCAGGCATCGTTGTATTTTTTGAATTGGGTTTTGATCATATTCCGGAAACCATCGTTCTTTAATTTTTCCATGAAAATTTCCACCATGGGTTGGGTTTTTCCTGGGGCACCGCTATTCAACAAAAATATGGCTCCGCCTTCGGTGCCTTCTTGCGGTAGCCCTACGGTATCCAATTCTTGCTTCGAACGAATCAATACCGGAAAATTAAGGTAACAAATCAACGGATCCAATCCTGAACTTTTGCCGTGAAAGTAACTTTCCATGCGGCCTAATTCGGCCTTCAATAAGGCCAATTTGCCTTCAGAGGCCGCTGTCTCGGCTGAGATTTTATTTTTGGCATACCGGTCGTACAAGGCCGCAACCAATGCCCCCGAACTTCCCACCCCAAAACCTTGGGGAATACTGGATTCAAACCACAAACCATTTTGGAGATCAGATTCCAACGCTGGAGTGTTTATTTTTGAAGTGAATTCAACTGATTGATTTAAATCTTTTAGAAACTCAAGGTATTTAAAAATTTCCTGATTGGAATTTTCTGAGGTGAGATCGTTTGCTTCAAAACGCAAAACACCTCGGTAATTTTGGTAGGGAATGGAAAGACCCATGGAATCTTGAATAATTCCATATTCGCCAAATAGCAATACTTTGCCGTAATAAAGAGAATTCTTGAGTTTCTCAGATGTCGATGCGTTTTGCCCCATTTCCGATTTGATCACAAAGATAACGTTGGTTTTCTAAATACTGAGCAACCTCGTCGTTGATCCAATTCAGAACTTTTTCGTGTTCGGAATTGGGATAGAGAACGTGGACGTTTGCTCCAGCATCTAAGGTAAAACACATGGAAAGTCCTTTTTGTTTTCGTGCTTCCCGCAATCGTTCAATGATGGCGATTGTTTCGGGTTTGAAAAGCATGTAAGATGGATTTCCGGTCATCATCATGGCGTGCAAGGTCATGGCCTCTTCTTCCACCAATGCATAAAACAAGTCGAGGTGGCCATGCATCAAAATATCTTTTAACTTCGATAAATTTCGATGCGCTTGTTGGTAGCGGGCTTCCGCAAACGGGTGACCTACCATCAGCTCGTGCCCGGCTGTACTGCTAACGCTTTTCTTTCCCGATTCTACAATAAGAATGGTGTCGCGAAAATCTTGGAAGATGGGATGAATATCTGCAAATGCGATGGAATACCGATCGTTGCTTCCTTCAAAATCGGCGTGTTTTCCCCAAACGCCGCAAGGCCCCATGAGCGATCTCGCCGCCGAACCCGAACCTATTCTCGCCAATTCAGAAGCAAAAGCCAGGGGATCTTCAACCTGGTTTCCCATTTGTTGATGAATATCGCTTAAGCATTGGGCCATCGCAGCAAAGGCCGAGGCCGAACTCGCAATTCCACTGCTGTGCGGAAACGTATTCGATGTTGCGATGGTAACATGATGGGTTTTTAACCATGGAACCAAGGAATCAATCCGCTCGAAAAAAGTGAGAATCTTGGGAATGAAAGAAGGTTTTCTTTCTCCATCAAACGTAAAATGAAGCGAGAAATTTCCGTCATCGGGTTTTGCTTCCACGTGCATGTGGCACGATGTGGTGCAAGCGGAAAGGGTGAAACTGAGTGACGGATTAGCAGGAATTTGCAATTCTCCTTCTTTTTTACTCCAATATTTTACCAAGGCAATATTCGATGGGCAGCTCCACGCGGTTTCAAACATGGTGCAAAGGTAGGGAATTAACGAGGCATTTGGCCCACCAAAGGAACCCGCCTTCCTATTCCAAAGGCTTTGCCCGAAATGCGCAAAATGGGCGGGGCTTGGTATCGCTTGTACTCGTTCCTGCTCACCAAATCCAAGACTTTCTTCACCACCTCCGGATCAAATCGGTCATTCAATTCAGTTTCGGTGATACGATATTCCAAATGAGCCTCTAAAATCGAATCTAAAATTTCGTACGGCGGTAAACTATCCGAATCTTTTTGATCGGGACGCAATTCAGCACTGGGTTCCTTGGTGAGGATGGCGTTGGGAATGATTTCTTCCTTTTGGTTGATGTATTTGCACAAACCGAAAACTTGGGTTTTGGTCAAATCTCCAATCACACCCAATCCTCCGTTCATGTCGCCGTACAAGGTTCCGTAGCCTACCGCTAATTCCGATTTATTGCTGGTATTCAGCAAGATGTATCCGAATTTATTGGTGTAAGCCATTAAAATTGTTCCTCGAATTCGGCTTTGCATGTTTTCTTCAGCCACATTGAATCCCATGCCCTTGAAGGCGGGTTCACAGGCTTGCCGAAGGGCATCGAACGTTCCCTTGATGGGAATGGTTTCGTGATTGATGCCTAATTTTTTCGCCAATTCAAGGGAATCAGTGATACTGTGGTCACTGCTAAATTCGCTGGGCATAAGCAAGGCCAAAACTTTCTCTGGACCCAGCGCCTTGGCTGCTAAAACAGCCACGAGTGCGGAATCAATGCCACCCGAAAGGCCTAAAATAGCTTTGTGGAATTTATTCTTATGGAAGAAATCCTGAATTCCCATGATCAAACCTTGGTAAATATCTTCCATGGTTTGGTGGGATTCGTACGGGATTTGTTCTTCTGTGCCGTAAAAATCTCCATCTTCGAAAACAACGGGTAGGAGCGACGATTGAAATGCATCGGCTCCAACCACCATTTCTCCGTGTTTGTTGATGGCTCGACTTCTACCGTCGAAAAGCAGTTCGGTATTGGCCCCTACCTGATTGATGTACAGGATGGGTTTTTGATTTTTTTGGATGGTTTTTTGGAAAATTTGCTGCCGTTCTTCCTCGTGATTTTTACTATAAGGCGAAGCCGAAATGCAAATGATTCCATCGGTAGGAACGTGATACAATGGATCGATGGAATACAATCCCGGTTGTTGGTCGAACCATAAGTCCTCGCATATGGCAACGGAAAAAGAATAGTCGTTCAGAACAAATGCTCCGGTTTCTTTTCCGGGCTCAAAATACCGAGCCTCATCAAAAACATCGTAAGTGGGTAATAGTTGTTTTCTAAACGTTTTTTCAATACCCCCATTCCTCAACAAAAAGGCACTGTTAAACAATGGTTTTCCAGGTCCTGTATTTCGCTCAGGTGCTCCAATGAGAATCGGGTATTCTGGAAATTCTCTTGCTAAACCTTCCAAAGCTTCTTCACAATCGGCTAAAAGAGATGGGTGCTCGAGCCAATCCAATGGTGGGTAGCCACAAAGTGCCAATTCGGGAAAGATAATGAGATCGGGTGTGCCGCCAAGAAGTTCCTCCCATTGGGGAATCGATTGTAAAGTGGCGGCAATACGACGAGCATTTCCAACTACATCGCCAACGGTTGGATTAAATTGAACCCCTAAAAAAAGCATGAATTAGAAAAATATTCCGACTTGCAATCCAACCATGGAGTTGTTTGATTTTAAATTCGGATCTGAGGTTTGATTGGTAAATCCCTTATCGAAGAAAACAGCTCCAAACATCGAAGTTTTTCCTCCCAAATTGTATTCAACCCCACCCTGAATTAACAAGCTAGCACGTACTGGAATGATGTTGTCTTCCCGGTACATATCCAAATTATCGTTTTCTTTCTTGTTTACAAAAAACCAATCCGATGTGGTGATGTTGGAACTCAACATGTTTCTAGCTCGAGCACTCGATAAAATAGCAGGTTTAAATCCAAATGCTGCAAAATACTTCAAATAACCAATTTCGTTGGTTTTTAACTTTAAGGAAATGGGAAGTTCAATCCATTGATTTTTGTACTCATACGTTAATCCCAATAAAGTATCCAAATATGTGCCTCCGGTTGATTTTGGTAGTTGGTAAATCAAAGAATCGTAGGTTAATTTCCCCCCGTTTTGGCCAATTTGAAATCCGAAATTCAAAGCATAATTATCGGAAAATTCATAGTCGGCAGTTAAACCATAGCCAAAGTTCAAATTGCTCCCAGATGCACTTAAGTACTTAGTTTGAGGAGTAAACCACCCCAAACCACTATTTCCCGTAATCCCAAAACGGAATGATTGTCCATAAGAAATGGATGAAACCATGATAGCGAGGATGAAAAAACATTTTTTCATAAAAATTCTTTTCGACAAAGGTAAAAAGCAGTTTTGATTCTTTTCTACTTAATATTTTTGGGTTATGATTCAACGCAAACACCTCATTTTTTTAGGCATCATGGCTGCTGCACTGTTCGGTTTACTTTACTGGATGTTGCAGCCATCTACTTCTTCTACCACCAGTATCGCCAAAGTAGAAATCGACGATGACGCAACCGAGAATGTTGATTTTCAATTGATTCGATTGGATCGAGACTTGTCTACCTTGGCTTCGGGCGATTTCAATCAAAAATATGCCGATTTGAAAAAGAAACATGGGGAATGGGTTGACCTTTATTTATTCCAAATTTTAGGATTGGATCCAAAAATGTCGGCTGATCAATTGGCCATCTACGTGCAAGGAATCTTTAAGGAAAAAAATATTGCCGAATTAGATCGTTTGGTTTCTCAGAAATACGCCAATTCCGATTCACTTAAAAAAAGCATCTTGCCTTTGGTGGGGTATTGGAAAAAGTATTTTCCGAAAATGCCGATCAAGCGGATCGTTACTTTAAATTCTATTTTCGGACTTCAAAATGGGTTGATCAAAGGCGGTGTGTTGGATGATTCGACTTTGTTTATTTCGTTGGAATGTTTCTTGGGCGAAAGTTTTGATTACAACAAACTCGGTGAGAAAATGTATGCCTACCAACGTTTCGCTACCCATCCCGAATACTTGGTTCCAACCTTGGCCGATGCCGCCTTGGGAAATGTGATGGGGTATGGTTTGGAAGGCGCGCCCCTCATCGATCAGATGGTTTATTGGGGGAAATGGAATTTTGTGAAGAAACGATTGCTGCCTGAATTTAACGATTCACTCATCATCGAATTGCCCGGTTCAAAATTGGATTGGTGTTTAAAAAGTGAAGGGAGTATTTGGGGATTTCTTACCTCTAAGAATGTCCTGTTCTCCAATGAAATACGGGTGGTTTCTCGCTACATCAACGACGCTCCTTTTACTCCTGGAATGCCAAAAGAAAGTCCGGGAAAGATAGGTCGATGGATCGGTTGGCGCCTTGTAGAGCAATACATGAATCAGAACTCCGATGTTTCCATGGATGAACTTCTCAAAAATCAGAATTTTCAACAAATCGTAAAACAATCCGGCTACAAACCCAAAACAAAGTAATTTTTGTTGAACTTTTATTGCTAAATTTGCATTGAAAATTCAACAGATTGAAGCTAGCTGCCATTGGATTGGGGAGTAATATTGAACCCAGATTAGAAGCCTTGGAAAAATCCATCCTTTGGGTAGAGTCTTTGATCGGTAAAGTCATTCAGAAATCTAAGATTTACGAATCCGAGCCATGGGGAGTACTCAATCAATCGTATTTTCTCAATCAAGTTGTTTTGGTAGAAACTGAACTAAATCCTTTAGAGGTTCTACAATACTTAAAAAAAATTGAGGCCCTGATGGGTCGGGAAGAGGGTGAACGTTGGGGTCCGAGATTGATTGATTTGGATTTGTTGTTTTTAGATCGGGAAATTTTTCACAGTTCAGAGCTTTTATTGCCCCATCCTCGCCTTCATGAACGTAACTTTGTTCTTCTTCCCTTGCAAGAAGTGTTTTCCGAATGGGTTCATCCAACCTATCAAATGAATATTCGGGATTTACTTCGTTATTGCCAGGATGAAGGGATTGTAACGTTGTACCGTGAAGCATAAATTTATTGTCGTTGAAGGAAACATTGGTTCGGGAAAAACCTCCCTTTCCTTGTTGTTGGCCGAAAAATACCAAACCGGAATCTTGCTCGAGAAGTTCATCGATAACCCATTCTTACCCAAATTTTACCAAGAACCGGAACGTTTCGCTTTTTCGGTGGAAACTGCTTTTTTGGCCGAACGATACCATCAATTCCAGAAAGAATTCATGCCTCTCCGCGACCGTGGGCTTCCGGTTATTTCCGATTACAGTTTTTACAAGAGTTTAATTTTTGCCCAAGAGAATTTGGAACCATCTGAGTTTGAGTTATTTTCAAACCTTTTTCAAATCATCAACAAGCAACTACCCCAACCGCAATTGTTTGTTTACTTGCACAATGGGGCAGATCAGCTGCTTCAAAATATCAAAAAAAGAAATCGGGAATTCGAACTCGATCTATCCGATACCTACCTCAACAAAATCGCTCGCGGCTATTTCCGATTCATGAACGAAGCTACCGGTTTGCGCTATTTGGTGATTGAAACCGACAACCTCGATTTTGTTGGTAATTCCGACGATTTTGAATGGGTGAACGCTCTTATTCAACAAGATTATCCGTACGGCATTACCCGGGTTCGAAAAGGCTAGCCCTGTTTTAAATGAACCACTCGTTGAGGGTAGGGGAGTACAATTCCATTTTCACGGAACGATTTCTCGATAGCGTAGTTGAGGTCGCTCAATATTTTTTGATAACGCTCTGGTTGGTCAACGTACACGAACAACGACACTTCAATTCCATTTTCTGAAAATGAAGGAATAAAAACATCCGGTTTGGGTTCTTGAACCACCCAAGGATGAAGTTGGGCAATTTCCAAAAGCAATCGCTTCATCAACATCAAATCTGTTCCATAAGCCACATGGAATTGAGAGGCAATCCTAACAGAGCGTTGGTAAGAAAGATTGATGATGGCTCCTTCCAACATTTTAGCATTGGGAAGGATTACAATTTCGTCGTTCAATGTGAGCAATTGCGTTGCCCGATTGGTGATTTTAACCACCTTTCCTTCCACATTTCCCACTTTGACGTACTCTCCCATCTTGAAAGGTTTTTCAAACAAAATGATGAGTCCGCAAATGAAATTGTTCACGATGTTTTGGATACCAAATCCAACCCCTACCAGCAAGGCTGCCGAACCGGCCAACACGGTGGTTAATGGAAATCCGGCGGTTCGGAAAGCCAGTAAAATCCCGATTAGCATGACCGCAAAATGCAGTATTTTGTTGTAGGTAAGGATTTGACTGCGGTCGAAATTCTTTCTCTTCTTTAAATTTCTTGATACAACTTTCCGAAGAATAAAAGAAACTACATATACGCTCAAAAGAACCAACACCATTCCCACCAAATCCAAAAAGGTGAAACTGCCGTGGCGAGTGTGAAAAAGTTCAAAATTGAGCGAGTCGAACATGCGAACAAAAATAGTGATCATTTTCTTTGTTTATTCCTTCCAATTTCAGAACTTTGAAAGCAATGAAAAATTTCCTCCTCCTGTTCACGATTTTCCTCTTTTTTGGAGCAAATGCCCAAAAAATGACCTTCAAAGATGTTACCAATTCTTTTCAGGAATTCCAATCCAATGAACCTTTCGAAAAGGTTTTTACCTCTCAAAAACAATTTTTTCAGTTTTGCGAAGATTATAAAATAAACCCAAGTGGAAATTTCGTTTTCCCAAACATCGATTTCTCCAAGAATTATTTGGTTTTCATTTGCTCCGGTGTACATCGAACCGGTGGAACCGAATTAGAAATAAATAAAATGTCGAAAGGTAAATCAGGACTTTTGATTAACTTTACGATTCGAAATCCACAACCGGGATGTCCTGTTACCGATGCGATCACCTATCCAATAAGTGTCGCAACCGTAAAAAGATTTTCTGGTTTGGGAAAACCTAAATTTTTCTCCAAAGTGGTGCTCGTTCCTTGCCTATAAAAAATTTCATTTTATGAATCAAAATACCCCAATTTCAGAAGTAATGACTCCCCACGTCATTGTTGGTCACCCTTCTTCTACCTTACACCAGCTCAAAGATTTATTCATGAATTACTCATTGCACCATTTGGTGATTACCGATGAGCAATCAGGAAATGTTGTAGGAATTGTTACCGCCTCCGATTTGTTGAAGTTTGCATTGAACAATCCGAATCCAGATTTGGATCACACCCCCGTGAATGATATCATGACCAAAGACGTGGTTTTTGTTACTCCGTCAACCTCCTTGGGCGAGTCAGTTGCGCGTTTAAATAAAGCAAATTTTAGCGCCTTGGTAGTTGAAGAAGATGGAAAACCCGTTGGTTTTATGTCGGTTCGCGACCTTCCACGCATCATGAGCTTCATGTTCACAGAAAATTACAATTACGATTGATTTTTCCTCATTTTTTATAACCGCTCAACATCCTTGAGCGGTTTTTTTTTGCTTTTTTGAATCAAGTGCATCCGATTCTGTTTAATTTCGTTTCTCTCAAAATTCTCCTATGAAATTCTGGAATAAAAAATCTTTCTCCCTTTATTTTTTATTGGTTTCGTTCGCATTGTTCTCCTTCGTTTCCGACGATATGGATCTTCGACGAAAAGCCATTGTAGGTATTGCTTACCAGGCTTTGGACGGAACTCATTTTAATCCAAGATCCCTCAACGATAACTATTCCAAAGATGTATTTCAGTTGTATTTAAAGCGGATGGATTACCGAAAATTGTACCTCACCCAAAGCGATATCGTTGCGCTAAAAAAGCACGAAAATCAAATTGACGATCAAGTCAAAGCTCAGGATTTTCAATTTTACCTCGACGTTGCTTCCATCATGGATCAACGGACGCTCCAAGTTGAAAAAATGGTGTCTGAAATTTTATCCCAACCGTTCACGTTCTCGGCATCAGAAAAAGTGGAGTCCGACCCCGAAAAATTGGATTGGGCCAAAGATGAAGTAGAATTGAAAGATCGTTGGAGGAAAGGATTGAAGTTGCAGGTTTTGAATCAGGTTTACGACAAAGAACAAGCCCAA
The DNA here is from genome assembly GCA_027488715.1 of Bacteroidota bacterium. Taxonomy (GTDB): domain Bacteria; phylum Bacteroidota; class Bacteroidia; order UBA7662; family CANHCV01; genus CANHCV01. The sequence continues at coordinate 15,292 of JAIYBD010000160.1, forward strand.
ACGGAAGCTGCGTCGAAATCGGATACGGTGAAAATTCAAACCCGAGAAGAATTGGAAATCCA
>JAIYBD010000150.1 GCA_027488715.1 Bacteroidota bacterium
ACGTATTTTTGGATGTATTGAATGAAGGATTTACCGTATTTCTCCGCCTTTCCTTTTCCAACACCGGTGAGGTGAGTAAGATCTTCTAAGGTGATGGGGTAGTAGGTGGCCATTTCTTCCAATGAAATATCTTGAAAAATGACGTAAGGAGGCAAGTTTTTTTCTTTTCCGATCCGCTTACGAATATCTTTCAAACCGGCCAACAATTGCGGATCGGCAGCTTCTGCTCGGGTGGAAGTATTGTCTTCGGCGCGCTCTTTGGAAAAGTCGTAATCTTCAGGAATTTCGAGGGTTTTAGGTGAATTGAGGTAATGTTTACCCAAATCGGAAACGTGCAATAAACCGTAATTCTCGATTTCTTTTTCGATGTAACCGTAAAGCAATCCGTATTTTAAAACCGAGCTCCAAAATGCCCGGGACTTTTCTTTTCCTAAACCGAAATCTGCCTTTTGGTCGTGTCGGTACAACACAATTTCATCGGAACGAATTCCAGTTAAATAATCGAGGACGTGTTTTTTGCCGAACTTCCCTTTCAATTGGTTGATCAATTGAAGAACATTGATCATTTCTTGTTTAACCGATACCTTGGGTTGAGGAGATTTGCACGAATCGCAGCCTTGGTTGCATTCTTTTTCATCGAATTCCTCGCCGAAATATTTGAGAATTTGTTTCCGTCGACAAACTCCGCTCTCGGCAAAGGAAATCATCTCTTGCAACAGCAAGTTTCCGATTTCCCGCTCGGCAACGGGTTTATCTTTCATAAATTTGCGCAGCTTTTCGATGTCTTTGTGATCGAAATAAGCAATACAGCGACCCTCGAGTCCGTCCCTTCCTGCACGTCCGGTTTCCTGGTAAAAACCCTCCATGGATTTCGGCATGTCGTAGTGAATCACGTAACGAACGTCGGGTTTGTCGATTCCCATACCGAAGGCGATGGTGGCCACAATCACGTCGACCCCTTCCATCAAAAATTTATCTTGATTTTCGGCTCGGGTATGGCTGTCGAATCCGGCGTGATACGGCAGGGCATTGATGCCATTTGCCTGCAACAGGGTAGCTATTTCTTCAGCTTTTTTTCGACTTAAACAGTAAATGATGCCTGATTTCCCTTCGTTTTCCTTGATGTAGCGAATGATGGATTTCTCGGCATTCACTTTTGGGCGAACTTCGTAGTAGAGATTTCCGCGATTGAAGGACGATTTGAACACCTTCGCATCTTGGATGTGCAGGTTTTTCTGGATGTCTTGCTGAACTTTTTCGGTGGCCGTTGCGGTGAGAGCAATGACCGGTTTATCTCCGAAAACGGATACCATTTGTCGGATTTTTCGGTATTCAGGTCGAAAATCATGCCCCCACTCTGAAATACAATGGGCTTCATCCACGGCGATGAACGATATTTCAACTTCTTTAAGAAAATCGATATTTTCCTCTTTTCCGAGGGATTCTGGTGCTACGTATAGGAGTTTTGTTTTTCCGGAACGAACCAGATCACGGGCTTCTTTCAATTCTGATTTATTGAGGGAAGAATTGATAAAAGTGGCGATGCCTTCTTCTCCGGAAAAAGCACGGATGGCATCGACTTGGTTTTTCATCAGGGCGATGAGGGGAGAAATGACGATGGCAGTGCCGGGCAAACAAAGCGCAGGAAGTTGGTAGCAAAGACTTTTCCCGGCTCCCGTTGGCATGATGACAAAAGTGTCGTTTCCGCTGTAGATATTTTGAATAACCGACTCTTGCAACCCTTTAAAGTTGTCGAAACCAAAAAACTCTTTTAGGGTTTTTCGTAAAATATCGGGCGAGTTTTTTTCCATAATGCCTCAGTTCTCCACCTTCGGTTCCTCGCAGAGGGGGATTTTGTTGTAATTTGGCACCGAAGTTAATAAATAAACATCAAAGTGAGAAAAAGTTTTGATTTCATTTCCAAAGCCAAAGAAATATTAACCCAAGAGGCCCATTCGGTAGCTCAGAGTGCACAATTTCTTCCTTCCTCTTTTTCAGAATTAATTGAAAACGTGCTTCAACAAAAAGGAAGAGTGGTCATTAGCGGGGTTGGAAAATCGGCCTTGGTTGGACAAAAAATCGTTGCCACGCTCAACTCCACCGGAACGCCTTCCCTGTTTATGCATGCAGCGGACGCTGTTCATGGCGATTTAGGCATGTTGCAAGCCGATGATTTTCTCATTTTGATTTCTCAAAGTGGAGAAACGGCAGAGGTTCTTTATTTGCTTCAATTCATACCTGCCGAAACTCCGGTCCTCGCCATAACGGGAAATACCCAATCAACCTTAGCCCAAAAATCGAAATGGGTACTTTCGTCTCAGGTGGACCGTGAAAGTTGCTTGCACAACCTGGCTCCTACCGATTCTGCCTTGGTTCAAATGGCCTTGGGAGATGCTTTGGCGGTGTGTTTAATGGAAGGCCGTTCTTTTCAGAGGGAAGATTTTGCTCGTTTCCATCCAGCGGGGAATTTAGGCAAACGGTTGTACCTCAGCATCGGTCAGCTGGCCGAGCGAAACGAACTACCCTGGTCCTCCCCTACCGATACGCTCGGCCAAACTGTAGTGAAGATCTCCGAAGGTCGCATGGGCGCCGTTGCCGTAATCACCCCAACCAAGG
>JAIYBD010000015.1 GCA_027488715.1 Bacteroidota bacterium
AGAATGAGGTTTTATCGCCCATGGTTCAACTTCAACATGAAATGCACCATTTTCTTACGGAAGAAAATAGATCAGAATCCAACTACCTGATTGTTTGGGAAAAGATTGCTAAGGTAGAAATTCAACTCAAGCAGCTTCAACGGCATAAAGACCAGTTTGGCATTTCATTGAGAATGGCATTTACACTAAAGCGAATGGAATTAGAAATTGCCCGAATTCGACAACTTGTTCTGATTTACCATCAACCCCAAGACCCCAATGCGCAGGAAGCCATGTTTCTTTTGGTTCAAACACTTTTGAAAAATGAATTTGAAAAGAAACATATTCGACCCATGTTGGAAGATACGTTGAACGTTTTGGCCTATAAAATAGTTGAACAAACCTCGCGAAAAGGGGAAAATTTTATTGCAGTTGGAAGAAAAGCCTGGTTCGCCATGCTCAAAGCAGCTATGGGAGGTGGTTTGATCGTTTCGATCATGGTGTTGACCAAAACTTTACTGCATTTTTTGCATGCACCACCCTTGATTGAAGCGTTGTTGTTCAGTTTAAATTATGGTCTTGGTTTCACGTTGGTACAGGCATTGGGTTTTACCATTGCCACCAAACAACCATCCATGACAGCGAGTACCTTGGCCGGTGCGATTCGAAAAAACTCAAGTTTGGATAATATTAAGGTCGATTTCACTCGTTTAGTTAAACGGATTTCGAGCACACAAACTGTTGCTTTAATTGGGAACCTCCTCATGGTAGGGCCTTTTGCCTACCTGTGGGCGTATGTGTGGGAAATGCAAACCGGTACTTCCTTGTTAACCGTAGAAGAAGCAACGAATACGTTAAAAAACAACCACCCTTGGGAATCTGGGCTATTTTTTTATGCGGTATTAACGGGTGTTTTTTTAATGTTATCGGGATTAATTGCCGGCTTCGTGGAAAACAAAATGAACTACGACCGATTGCCGGCAAGGATCAAAAACAGTTTGGCATTCAAGCAATTGTTTGGTGTAAAACGTACCATAAAACTCTCGGTTTATATCGAAAACAACATCAGTAACTTAGCCGGTAATTTTTCCTTGGGATTTTTCTTAGGTACGGCTTCGTTTTTCGGACTCATTTTGGGACTTCCCATCGATATTCGTCACGTCACCTTTGTTTTTGGAAATACTGGGGTTGCTTATCAAAGCCTCGACAACCAATTACCAAACACTTGGCAAATTTGGCATTTTGTTTTCGGTGTTATTGGAGTGGCCACCATCAACGTAGTCTTTAGTTTTGGGTTGAGCATGTTGGTGGCCGTTCGAAGCCGAGGAATAAAATTTGGAGAAACCCCTGGCCTTTTTCGTCACGTTTTATGGACCATGCTTAAAGAGCCATGGTCGTTTATTCTTCCCAAAAAATAATCATTATTTCACCAACAAATCCCAATAAAACTTTGGTTTTCGTAATTGTTGCCGAAGATCAACATCTTCAAACATACAGATCAGGGTTTCTTTAAGCAATGGGCTTTTGTTTGCCTTTCGTACCACCGCATTAAATAACCATGGAAAATCTAGGGAACGTTGAAGAAAATCACTCACTCGCAACTCATCTCCCAAACTTCGAAAGACCTTTTTTTGATAAAGATTTGGAAGAGAATCCCATTGTTTGCGATCGAGGCAATCCTTGATCAATTCAGCAGCTATCCAACCCGACTTCATTCCATTTCCAATTCCTTCTCCAGTAAAAGGATCAATTAAGGAAGCAGCATCGCCCAACAAAAGGAATCCTTCCCCCCCGATCGTTTGCTGCTTAGACCCCATGGGCAATCCCCAACCCTTTGGCAATTCCAAGGCCTCGGCATGTTGAAAGCGTTCTTTGAATTGAGGATGCTCTTGAATAATGCGTTCCAATTCTTTTTTTAAATTTACCTTCCCCTTACTCACCCGATCGGATCTCATGCCCAATCCCACATTACAGGTACCATCAGACATGGGAAAAATCCAAAAATAACCGGGTAATAAATCCTTTAAAAAGTGTAGTTCGATGTAATTTTCGGCATGGCAGTTGGTAACACCAGTCCAGTATTGCCGAATTCCTGCGGAGAAATGGCGAGGCTCTTTTTTATATCCTGCTAGTACTTTTGCAACCACGGACCTTTCCCCTTCTGCGCCAATGACCAAATCCACTTCCATTTTTTCAACTTTGCCGTCTTTCTGCAATTCAAGAAGTATTCCTGTCGAAGTTTTTTGAACGCCTACCAAGGTTGTTCGGCCATGTATTTGAGCGTAAGGCGACTGTGCCATTTGAAAAAGATAATGATCGAAATCTGTTCTTTTGGAAACAAATCCCACGGGTAAATCACCATCCCTTCTCTCTTTTTTAAAAGGGATATCAAGATTCTTTCCGTTAGGGGCGGTAAAGGAAATTCCCCAAGTATCGGTAAATGAAGCTTCCCCATTCCATTTCTGGACTATTTGGGGATCCATTTTCCGAAGGATATGTAAGGCCTTACCGCTGATGGCATCTCCGCAAATTTTATCGCGGGGAAAATCAGCGGTATCAATTAAAACATGAGGAATTTGGTGCTTAGAAAGGAAAAATGAACATGTGCTTCCCGACGGACCAGCACCGATGATGGCTATCCGCGGGAAGGAGATCATTTAATTTTAGCTTGAATAGCTTGAAGCACTTCCGTTTGTCCGGGGCTACTGCGGTGAACCAACACGACCAACTTCGCATTTTCTGGTTTCACTTTGGCTGGAAGCTGTTCCTCGTAAACTTTGGTAAATACCCTTCCAGCAACTTGATCGGGTAAATTTATAGGCGTTCCTAAAGCAGGGGTAAACATTGTTCTTAAAACGTGTTCTTGCTCGTAGGTCGGATTGTAGGTCCCATCTGGCATTTTCTGCTCTGCTTCAATCTTATCCTCGATGACCATAACACTTAAATTCAAACTTCCGCTCACGAGCTCTGTAAATTTACCTGTAACAGCAAAATTTACAGTTCGATTAGCCGCATTGTAGGATACTTGGGAAAGCGCTAAATTAATGGCAGTATTGGTAGTTAATTGACTATCGATCAAATTTTTCCAAAATGGTAGTGCTACCAATAAATTAGGTTGGGAATCAAATTTCCTCCGATTAATGGCTGCCGAAGGCTGGGCTTGGAATCCCAAAAAGGTTATGATATCTTCTCCAAATTGAGTCTTCAAGGTATCTTCTCCCGCTTTGTGCGGGTTGGCCAAAAATCCGTTGTGGATTCCAACCGCTACAATCCGATTGGGATATAAAGAATCAAAGAGGCGAATAGCAGCATCGCCTTTAGGGCAATTATTGCACTGAACCCCGGTCGATTTTTCAACAAAAACATTTCTCAATTGGGGCGATTCAACTGGACCGATATAGGTGGTATCACTCAAACTTCCTTTGGATTGGTCGTATGGCAATGGAATTTCGGAACACGATGCCAAACCTCCCAAAATGATGATTCCTAAAAGTACATTCTTCATGTTAAAACGTTGAGGTTAAAGTGAAACGAAAACCATTAAAAGCAGGTTCAACACGGCAAACTCCACCATTACAAACCACTCCTTGAACTTGTTTAACGTAACCACCCGCCAAACGGTTTTTTCCGAAATTAACGGCACCAAAAATGGTGTAATAATGAATTCGTTCGTTGGCTCTTGGGTTACCGTAATTCCACATATCCATGATGGAGAAACTGTATTTGGGGGCAATATTATACTCCAATAAACCCCACCACCACGAACCGAGGTCTTGTTGAGTAGCCATGTGCGACAATTCCATTCGAAGAGATTTCTTCCGATCAATTTTATAAGTTACATCCACATAAGGTGTAACGGCTCGCACCAGTTTATCGGTAGTATTACCATTGGTTCCTGGAATTTCTTGTTTTTGGTAAACACCAAAGTTGTAATTCAGGTATTGAACTCCGTAAACGGCCTTGATTTTTGTACCAATTTTCGATTTCACCTCGAGGTAAACCTCTCGGTACAAAAGTTCATTTCGCAAATCCGTACTTTGGGCTAAGTTGATCGAAACATCGTGCTTTTTGTTGAGCTTTTTCGACACATCGACCTGAAAACCTTGTTCTCCGATCAATTGGGTTGCGGGGGCATAACGACTGGTTAATCGGTAAGTATTCATTCTGGCAATGGGTGGAAGGAAAGAAACCAAACCGTTATTTAAAATTTCATTGGGTGATGTTCGAAAATCGAAATGATCGGTGCGTTTAAATTGGGTGGTAACTCCGAAACCCGGCTTGGAGTAGCTGATGGACCCAAAGAGCACAGAGCCGGGTTTATTCACCAAGATATTTCGTTGGGTATAACTAACATTGCCGGAACCGTCTACCAACGTATCCACCTTATTATCGTTCATCGCCTCACGCGTTTTAAAATTCGCTTCCCCTTGAAAACTAAAGTTTTTATAATCGGCCTGAATTCCACCATTGTAAACCCATACGTTTCTTCGAACATCAAATCGTTCTTGCAATGCTTGCAAATTCACGTTATTCAACACCGTTTGAGCATCGGAATTATCCATCACTCGGTTAACTACTGAGGTATATGCATTGAATCGAAAATTTTCACTGATTTGAAATTCCCTTTCGGTAAATACACCACTGATGGCGGGCTGATAAGTGCCGAATAAAAACTTCTGTTTGCCCGTAAAGGCTTTCATGCTCCACTTTTCTGAAAACTGATATTTTGCTCTCATTCCCATGATGGCATAATCCAAGTTTTGACCGCGTTGTTCATACGCTCGAAAAGCCACCCCCGATCCAAATTGTTCATAAAAATACCCAGCAGTGATATCAAGTTTATCCGTTTTCTTCTGCACAAACCAATAACCTAAACCTTGGCCATTATAAGCTGCTTGCGGATTTCTTAATCCACTGTTTTGAAAAAGGTCATAGCGAATTCCAAAAGTGTAATCGTCATGACGGTAATTCATCGTTAACCATCCTTCGGTAGATGATAGTTGTTGATAATATTGAGGTGGAATAACATTCCCGTTGGGAAAAATGGAAGAATCGAGAATAAAGAAATTTTGGTTCACTTGAAGATCTCCACTCAATTGAGCAAAAGCGGAGAAACCCAAAACCGTAAAAAAAAGAAGGGAAAGAAATTTTCTCATGAGGTGATTAGGTCAAAACCGGTATAGGGAACGAGACAAGCAGGAATTCGAATACCTTCAGGCGTTTGGTTGTTTTCCAAAAGGGAAGCCACAATGCGAGGAAGCGCAAGGGCCGAACCGTTCAACGTGTGCACCAATCGGGTTTTACCGTCTTCACCTTTGAATCGGCACTGAAGGCGATTGGCTTGGAACGACTCGAAATTGGAAACAGAACTCACTTCAAGCCAACGCTCTTGGGCCGCAGAATATACTTCCATGTCATAAGTCATGGCCGACGCAAAACCCATATCTCCACCACACAACAATAGCGTACGGTAGTGCAATCCCAATTTCTCCAACAATCCGGCAACGTAATTTCTCATTTCCTCCAATCGTTGGTATGAATTTTCGGGATGATCCAATACCACAATTTCAACTTTATCGAATTGGTGCAAACGATTCAATCCGCGAACATCTTTCCCGTAACTGCCTGCTTCCCGACGAAAACATGGCGTATAAGCTGTTAATTGAATGGGAAAATCAGATTCTTTTAGGATGGTATCGCGGTAAATATTAGTCACAGGTACTTCAGCAGTGGGAACCAAGTACAAATTATCCAAACCGATGTAATACATCTGTCCTTCTTTATCGGGCAATTGCCCTGTACCGTATCCAGAATCTTCGTTCACCACAACCGGCGGTTGAACTTCTTGAAAACCCGCTTTTTCCGCTTCATCCAAAAAGAAGTTGATGAGGGCGCGTTGCAATCGAGCTCCTTTGCCTTTATACAGCGGGAAACCGGCTCCGGCAATTTTCACTCCCGTTTCAAAATCAATCAAATCGTACTTTTTGGCCAAATCCCAATGGGGTAATGATCCTTCGGGAACGGAGGGCAATCCTGGCATAGAAAAAGCAACTTCATTGTCTTCCGGTGTTTTTCCTGTGGGAACCCGTTCGGCGGGAGCATTGGGAATACTAAGAAGAATCTGTTTAACTTCATTTTCAACCGAAACCTTCTTTTCTTCAATTTCTTTCGACGTGGATTTAAGATGGGCAACTTCTTGCTTAGCCATCTCGGCTTCTTCTTTTTTTCCGTCCTTCATCAGGGAGCCAATGGATTTGGCCAGTTCATTCTGTCGAGCTAAATTGGTATCTAATTCTAATTGAATCGATTTACGTTGATTATCCAAAGCGATAACTTGCTCTAATTCGGCTGAAAAATCTTTGGATCGACGAGCCAAACGCGCTGCGATGAGGTCTTTTTGTTCTCGAATGTTTCGAATATCTAACATGGGTTCCGGTTATCTTACAAAGTTACTTTTTTGCGTGGATAATGCCAAAAAAAAAGTCCTAACCGAAGTTAGGACTTTAAAAGTGTTCGTCGGGGTGGCAGGATTCGAACCTACGACCTCCTGCTCCCAAAGCAGGCGCGATACCGGGCTACGCTACACCCCGAACGTTTAGGGTGTGCAAAGATAAAAAAAATTCATAAAAGTCAATCTTTTTCCACCAATTTTTTTATTCGATCCATCACCGTAGCAGGTTTTAGGTACTGCATACACGACTTTCCTTGGGAACAAACTCCTGCATAGAAACAGGTACAATCGTGCTCAGGCTCAACAAGAAATCCATTTCCAAAAAGATCAAACTCATGCTTATTGAAAATGTTATTCATGAGCACAATTTTTTTCTGTAATCCCAATGCCAAGTGCATCGACATACTCACCTGCGTTACAACGACATCGCATTGATCCATCAAATTGATGTATTGCTGAAGAGAAAAGTGACCCAAATACATGGCCCCGGTAAGCTTTTGTAACTCAACATTATTGGGATGTTCTTGTTCTCCACCCAAAAGCAAGGGCTGATACCCGGCAGCAACCAGTTGCTGGCACAAGACTACCCAATTTTCATTGTCCCACAAACGAGTTGGCCAACGGGCTCCAACACCCGTATTCAATCCAATGATGGGTTGGTCTATTTTTAAACTTGGCCATGTATACCCCTGATCACCATGATTATCAAGCAAATACTTCTCACCGGCATATTCCAAGCCACAAATGGCAAAAATTTCCTGACAATAACTGAGGGTATTTGATTTACTTACATCATCAAATAATCCGGTGTGGTATTTGTGGAAAGCCTTAGGATCGATCGGTTGAACCACATTGTTCTCAAGGATAAAACCAAATTTTTGATCGGCAGAGATTCGTTTCAACAAGGAACCCGCCTCTTTGTCTTTGTCCAAATTGATGGCAACATCAAAATGGCATCCTTCCAAATACACGATGGATTTTAAATCAAAGGGTAGAATTTCTTCGATTTCAGAAGATGGTAATATGGCTGGACTCAAGGTTAACCAGGTTATTTTACATCCGGGATAAAGTTCTCGCATTTTCGTTACCAAGGGCGTAGTGCGAATAACATCGCCTAAGGCTCCGAGCTTGATAATAAGGATACGTTGAGTAACGGGATCGTAATCGGCACATTGACCACAATGAGCACCTGTTTTTTTATGAGGTTTACAAGGAAGGTCTCCGCGCAAGTGTCGGCAATCGGCATGGTAAAAATCGGGCTTATTCACGATGAAAATTTAAAAAATTAGGGCTGAACGTACCAAAGGAATTCGGGTTCTTGTTGTGCCGCCTCCATCCACGAACGGGCTTCTGGGTATTGGAAGGCGGCTATTCCTCCCGGTTGAAAGGACAATATGGGTGTTTGAGTACTCAACATACCCGCCAAATTTGAAATTCCCGGATTATGGGCAACGACTAACAAATGGTTAGAATCTGGGTTGGCCTCCATGATGCAAAAGAAAATTTGGTCGGGTGATGCATTTACCAAACGGGTTTCAAATTCAATAATTTCATGTTTCAAACCCATTCCATGAACTAAAATTCCTGCTGTTTTTTGTGTGCGTTCGGTAGGTGAACACAATACCAAATCGAAAGAAATGGATTTATTGAGTAATATTTGAGCTTCATGAGCAATATCTGCTTCTCCCTTCTCCGATAATTTTCGAGCATAATCGGCTTGTCCCATTTCAGCAGAAAGGGCATGTCCATGTCGCATTAAATAGAGGGTTCTCAAATTCAGGTTTTGAACAAAAGTAACTACATTTGCCTCAATGCACAAAAAAAGCGTTTCAATTTTCTTGATCGTTTGGTTTTCCATCTGGATCGTCGCCTTGTTGATATGGGGAAATGAGCATGTTTTCTTGTTTTTCAACCAGCTCTTCTCCCCTATTCCACTCCTTTGGAAATGGATTACATTTTTGGGAGAAGGTTGGCTCATCGGAATGCTTGCCGTAATAATCATGTTTTGGAAAGGATGGAGAGTTGGATTATTCATTGGGCTTGGTCCTAGCATCGCCGGATTGGTAGGTCAGTTTTTCAAAAGAGTGATCTTCCCCCATAGCGATCGCCCCAAATTATTCTTCGAAAAATTACATCAAACCATCCAATTGCCCCAAGATTTGGAAGTTCATTTGCACCATTCATTTCCATCGGGCCACACCATTGGAGCATTTGCTTTTTTTTATCTCCTTAGTTCTTTAACCCCTTCAAAAACAGGCCATTTCATTTGCTTAATTCTAGCGACATTGGTTGGTTTTTCTCGCATTTTTCTTGCTCAACATTTCCCTGTAGATGTTGTGGTGGGTTCGTTGATTGGGATTTTGGTGGCTGAAATTTGGACGAGGTTGATCCCACAAAAATGGGTTGTGAACAACGCGTGAAAAGGAAAAAAACTTTTCCCACTACCTTTGTAAAAAATTCCCCATTTCATGTCGAATAACATCGATTCCCAAGTGATCAATGAAGTAAAAGGATTGATCATGGACGCTACCCACAGCGCCAATTCCGGACACCCAGGAGGAGCATTCTCATCTGCCGATTTCGTGACTATCCTTCAC
>JAIYBD010000147.1 GCA_027488715.1 Bacteroidota bacterium
AATTTCTTGACCGGAACGGTGGCATGGGTATCTGATCCATCCAGCCTTAACGGAAGGCCTAGAATGAGATCTGTAACTTTTTCTTCTTTAAAATATTGCTTCAACCAATCGAAAATTTCTTCGGTGGGAACGGTAGGAAGACGTCCTGCCACCAACCGATTGGGGTCGGTTACGGCGATGCCGCAACGTTTTGTCCCGTAATCGATGGCCAAAGCCCGCATTAAAACTGCTCTAAAGCCGAGAAAAAGAAGCTTCCTTCAATGGCAGCATTCTCATCGGAATCGGAACCATGAACGGCATTTTCACCGATAGAACGTGCATATTTTTTACGGATGGTTCCATCTTCGGCATTCGCAGGATTCGTAGCACCGATCAATTTACGGAAATCTTCAACGGCATTATCTTTTTCTAAAAAAGCAGCTACGATTGGACCACGACTCATGAAGGAAACCAATTCTCCGTAGAAAGGACGCTCTTGGTGAACTTCGTAAAACTTTCCGGCTTGTTGGTTAGAAAGTTGGGTATATTTCATGGCTACGATGCGAAATCCAGCGGCATTGATGTCATTTAAAATTGCTCCAATGTGCCCATCTTCCACCGCATCGGGCTTGATCATGGTAAACGTACGATTTGTCATAAAATTTATTTTTTGCCCCGCAAAGATAAAAAAACTCTTTCAGATGAACGATAACGTCCTATTTATTTGTCATTTTTAACGCAAACCGCTCAATCGTTAGAAAAAAAACAGATACATAACGGTTTGAATGAATTTATATTTGCACAAATTAAAAATTTAAACATGGGAAAAATATTACTATTTGTTTTTTCACTAATCATCAGTAACGCGCTTTTTGCTTTGACTTCAGGTCAGATTACGAGAGTTAATGCCAACGCACCTTTTTTCATTTTGGATTCCAATTCGCCTTGTACCCAAGGGCCGAGTTGTGGGTATGTAGGCGTAACCATTACCAATGTTTCAGGAAGTACCTTAACCCAGGTGCGCGTAGATTTTGTGAGTTCAAGCAATGCCAATTTCTTTTTGACGGGGAATCAACCGTCTCAAGTTAAATTGTACACCTTGGCTCCAGGACAATCGGCAACGGCCTTTTTTTACATGAAGTATTCGTGTACCGTTAACGATACAACTACATTAACCTATTCCATTTCCGATGCCAACTCAGGAACGGTTTCTCATACCAGTTCTGTTTACACCCGTTCTTCCATTTCTGCTAGTGCTGGAGGACAAGTTATTTCAAATACCGCCACGGTAGATCGCAATAATGGGATTCTTTTAGTGGATACCGTTTTGTACAATTTTGGCAACATCAAAACAGGGGATGAAGTTTCATTTGGCCCTTGCGGAAATCCTTCTTTTGATGCCGGCGGACTACAATTGATTAACTGCCAAATCATTAGTTCTTCGGTGACCGGAGTAACGGTAGGATCTACTGATAAACTTTATTACACCGCAACAGGAAACAATAACGGATCTTCCATTCCGGTAAGAATTATTTATTACTTCGTCAATCGTTTAGGCAGTGCATCTGCTAATATTATTCCTTATGCAGGAACGACTTCTGGAAATACCAACTACAAATACACGGGAAACTATGCCGCTGCAGGAACTACAGTTTTATTTCAATCCAATCCTGCTTCGGGATTAAACATTTCTAAAACTTCCAACAAAACCAAAATCAGACCTGGTGATACGGTAACCTACACGGTAAGAATCATCAACTCCAATACGGGGAGAACATCTTTTGATTATATAGAAGATGCATTACCCAATGGGGCTACTTATTTGGGGTTGGATGCAGCAAGTCAAATTAACAGCACCAACTCTGGAACTTTGCCTTCCGCAGGAGCAACCGGTTCCATCCAATTCGTAGGCGGATTGGAATCCAGTACCTTTCCTTACGTAACCTACGACCTTGCAGGGGGTGATTCCATAAAATTGATTTACCGGGTACGTATTGGAACAGCCAATCAATCCCGTGTAGATGCAAACTCGGCACGTTTTTTCATTGGAAACACCGGGAGTACAGCAGCAACCACCTCCAATACGGTTTGCCCCGATTTAAATAGCAGCAATAATACTAGTACATCCATTTGTTCTGGAAATACCCTCAGTTTAACCTCAACCACTCCAACCAATGGTACAGGACCCTACACTTACGCATGGAGTGGGCCTTCAAGTTTTTCAGCAAACACTCAAAATACGACTCGCAGCAATATTCAAACTAGCCAATCTGGAACCTACACCATGACTGTAACGGATGCACTCACGTGTTCTACTTCCGTTGAAAAATCCATTACCGTTACCCAAACCCTTACTCCAACAGCCGATATCAGTGCGGGGGATTTGAGCATTTGCTCGGGAGATACCATTTCATTCAGTAGTTCCAACACCAATACCGGCGCTGGTCCAACGTATCAATGGTATAAAAACGGGGCGCCTCTATCCGGAAAAACAAGTTCTACCTTGCAAGGAACAAGTATTTCGAACGGGGACATTTTCTATCTACAATTGACTTCCAATTACGCATGTCCGAGTGTTGCAACGGTTAATTCCGACACCTTAACAGCTTCCGTAACTACCCGAACCGATCCATCGGTTACCATTGCCACCACCTCTCCAAAATTATGCAACGGCTATTACGTTCTCTTTACCTCGAATTTGAGTAATGCTGGAACATCAACCTCGTATCAATGGTACAAAAATTCCAACATGATTAGCGGAGCAACAGCTGACACCTTCAGCACAACGACCCTAAATTCTGGTGATACCATTTCGTTGACCATCTCCACCAATGCAGAATGTATCGTGACATCCAATACAGATGGTTCCAATTCCATCCAAGCTGTTTGCGCATTGCCCATTAAACTCATTTCATTCAAAGGTGAGAAAAAAGCAGAAATGAATTGTTTTCAGTGGGAGAGCACTGGAGAAGAAGCCGGAAGTTATTATGAGATCCAAGGATCGACCGAAGGAAGCCAATGGGAAACCATGAAACATATCCCATCTAACTTCGTTGGAAAGTCCAAAGCAAGTTACCAATCATGTTTGTCAGCAACGGCACACACCTATTTCCGATTGAGTTGGGTAGATGCCAACGGAAGCCGTAGTTATGGGAACGTTATTCAACTTCAATCCGAAGGAAAAATGTGGAATATCTCTCCGAATCCTGCACGCCAAAATATTCAAATCATCGGTTTAAAAGGTATTGCTCGTGTAACCATAACAAACCTTGAAGGAAAAGTACTTTTGAACCGAAACATTCAAAATGAATCTCTTCCCTTAGAGAAACTTATTCCTGGAATGTACTTCCTTCAAATTCAACAAGGAAATCAAACCGAATCACACAAAATTATCATCACCGAGTAATCTCAATTTTTCCTCGTTGTTCATAAAGAATACTGCTCTTCCTCCGTTGGATTATTTTCCCCGACGGAGGAAGGACAATTTTACAATTCCGAACAACCAAAACAGCTTTTCTTCCCAAAATCAAATCACCCTGAAGAAAACGATTTCCGGTCACCACTACGGTATCTCCCGGAGGAATGAACACATCCAAAGAGTCGTAGATTTGTAGGTAATCTTGAACTAAAAAATCGCG
>JAIYBD010000153.1 GCA_027488715.1 Bacteroidota bacterium
CAGCCCACTCGTTGTATCTAACCCTTGTTCAGGGGGTTATTCGGTAATTTGCAACTTCGCCATTCGAATGGAACGACCCGTTGAGATTTGCACCAAATGCATTCCAGAAGGAAGGTGATTCCAATCGAAAGATTCGGTGCTGTTGCCGCTGATGGCAATTTTTTCCAATACTTGAACTTTACCCATCATGTCAATCACTTGAATTGTGGCCGAGTTGCCTTGGTTGGACTCAAATTGAATTTGTACATTTCCATTACTTGGGTTCGGGTAAATTTGAATGGGGTTCAAATCCATGGCCATGGCCGACATGGGAGAATTCAATGCTGGACGGTAATCGGGATTGGTAAAGTCATAAGGGCGAACCATCAAGTTACCGTTGGTTTTCAACGTATCGTTACGCTGGCCGATGTACCCAAGAATGTCGAAAGTTCTTCCAGAGGCAACTTCCCCGGCGCGGGTGCGGTAGTTGGCGATGATGTTGTTTTGAAAAAGCAAAGAGGTGTCGGGGCTGTTGGCAAGGGCGTTGTTTTCGCAAGCAACTCCATCCAACATAAATCCTGTAGCCCAATCGGAAATAACAGAGTTGATGATTTTTAGAGCGGAGTTTCTACGAATACGTGCACCGCGGCGGAAAGCTGGATGTACGGTTGATGCATTGTTGCCGCGGAAAGGACCAATCATAGTAAAGTTCGAGAATGTTGCGCTGGTACGAGGCAAGAGGTAAGATCCGTTCGCGTCGTTGTCCGACTCAAATCCTTCGGAAGTTGAAGCGCCGGAAGGCAAAGAGAAAGAAGGATCTGCAATTTGTGGATCACGAACAGATAAACCGAATTGTACTTTTCCGCTGTAACCAAAATCGGTATCAAAATCATCGTCCAAATTGCGGTAAGAAACCAAATACTTGGCGTTCACGGTTCCTCCGTACCATTCGAATGCATCGTCGTTCACGTAGGAAACTTGAATGTGATCAATTTGAGTTCCTGAACCAACCGCTCCCATGGTCAAACCGTTAATTTCTTTATTTTGAGCAAAAACGTATCCGCCGTATTCAATGCGAACGTAGCTCAAAATACCGCTATTGTCTAAATCATCGTTTCCGCCATACATGTGCTCATTGACAGCAGCAAGACCTTCAATGAATCCAAAACCTTGGTTCATGCGAGCTTTTCCCAATAGAATTACACCGCCCCAGTCGCCTAAGGTACGGGATCCAACAGGTTGATTCGAAGTGAAAACGATGGGGTTAGTGGCTGTTCCTTGAGCCAAAAGTTTTCCACCACGCTTCACAATTAAACTGCTATTTGCAACGGAATTATCGCCACGGATGATGGTTCCAGGTTGAATGGTTAAGGTGACCAAGGAATCAACATAAACAACTCCCGACAATTTGTAAACTTGGTTAGAAGTCCACGTGGTATTGCTTGAAATGGTTCCGCTGATTGTAACGGTCGTTGCGGGGTAGTTGGTCGAATCGGGAGTCCAATTGCACCAACCATCGGTCCACATGGCTGTTGGAGCTGGAGCAAAGGCTCCTTTGTACGAGGTAGGGTCAAAAAACTGACCTTTGGAAGCAAACGTTGCCACCAGCAACATAGCTAAAGTAAATAATTTTTTCATAAACGCTTTTTGTTGATGCAAAATTTGAATTTTTACATGGCGTTTATGTAAAGCCAAATTTAAGATTCGGCCAAATTAAAGTTAACTTAGTGTAAACAAAGGGACCTTTGTGTTTAGTTGGGTTTGGAAAGATGCAAAATGGGCGCAGCTTTAACCCAACATTCTTCGTATTCTTCCTCTGGATTACTCAAAAAAGTAATGGCACCACCTACGCCCATGCTCGCTTTTTGGGTATCTCTTTCAATCACCAAAGTGCGAATAACCACATTGAAATCGAAATCACCGTTGGGCTCGATGTAACCAATACTTCCGCTGTACAATCCTCTCGAAAAATGCTCCACTTCATCAATGATTTCCATTACCCTTCTTTTGGGTGCACCGGTCATGCTTCCCATTGGAAAAGCATCGAGCAATAAATCCAATCCTTTGTTTTCATCCAATAAAATGCCTTTGACCGTACTGATCATTTGATGAACCCTAGGGAAGGTGTACACTTCTTTAAGTTGAGGAACTTCTACCGAACCAGGCTGGCAAAACTTAGCCAAATCGTTTCGTATCAAATCAACAATCATGATGTGTTCGGCGTTTTCTTTCTCACTGCTTTTTAGTTCAGTCACCAATGCTTTATCGGAAGTTTCACACCTCCTGCGGGTGCCTTTGATGGGTTGAGAAATCACTTGGCTACCTTTTTTTCGCAAATACCTTTCTGGACTTGCGCCCAATGCCCAAATCTCAGGGGTTTGGTAGAAATTGGCAAAAGGCATGGAGCTTCTTTCGTGCAAAGCGTAAAAAAACGACCAAGGATTGAAATCCTTTTGAACCTGCCCCTGAAAAGGAAAACAATAATTCAATTCGTAACAAGCGCCATTCCGTATGAATTCTTGAATTCTTCGGAGATCGTTCAAGTAATCTAATTTCGAAACTGCAGGCGAAAGCGAAAGCCAATCGGGGGAATAATCGGTCGATTTCCACGGTTGTTCTTGCCATGATTTCCCTTTGAGCACTTGAATGATGCCCTCTTTCTTCTGCACCACCCAATCTGCTTTGATCCATTGCTGAAGAGGGTAGTTGGGAGAAGGAAATTGAGTTGTTAATCCGTGAATATTGTTTTTGAGGTCGTAACACAAATGTCCGAAATACCAATCGGGATTTTCTGTTACCGCTTGTTGAATGCCGGTATTTATTGGAGAATTCCCTGCTAAAAAAAGCCAATCTTGGGAATGGTAATCGATAGGTTGGGGGAAGGAAGATTCGGAAGATAAAAAAAACGATTGGTAGGGGAATTCTTTTGCTTGAATTTCAATGGCCAACCAATCGTTTTTCCGAATTTCCATGGGCAATTATCGAAGGATGGTTTGTTCCCGATCGGGTCCTACAGAAACGATGGAAATGGGAACTCCCGTTTCTGCTTCAATAAAACGAATGTAATCGGTGAGTTCTTTAGGGAAATCCGACTCTTTTCGGATGGTGGTGAGGTCGCTTTTCCAACCTGATAGTTTGGTGTAAACGGGTTTTGCATCTTCCAAATACAATGGGATTTCGTTGGTGGTTAATTCCCCAACGTGGTATCCGGTGCAAACCAAGATGTCCTCAAAAATGCTCAAAACATCGGCCTTCATCATGATGAGTTGGGTAACTCCGTTGATGCGAATGGCATACTTGAGAGCTGGAAGATCCAGCCAACCGCAACGGCGTGCTCGGCCGGTGGTCGATCCAAATTCACGACCTTCTTTTCGCATGGCCTCGCCCACCTCGTCGTTCAATTCGGTAGGGAATGGACCGCTGCCCACTCGGGTGCAATAAGCTTTGAAAATGCCCATAACTTCTCCAATTCGATTGGGAGCAACGCCCAAACCGGTGCAAGCACCTGCGGTAACGGTATTGGAAGAGGTTACAAAAGGATAGGTCCCAAAGTCGATGTCTAGCATGGTGCCTTGAGCTCCTTCGGCTAAAACCGATTCGTTGTTTTTCAGTGCGGTGTCAATCTCCAAGGAGGAGTCAACCACGGGGAATTGCTTCAAAAAGTGAACGGCATCCCACCAGGCGTTTTCGTTCAATTCGATGCTTGGAATTTCGTTGAACGCCTGTAAAAATTCGTGGTGTTTTTGTTTCAATCGATCGTAGCGCTCCTGCGCATCGGGTTGAAACAAATCTCCAAAACGCAAACCATTGCGCCCTGTTTTATCCATGTAAGTTGGGCCAATGCCTTTCAGCGTAGAGCCAATTTTATCTTTCCCTTTCGCATGTTCGGATGCAGCATCCAGCAAACGGTGGGTAGGTAAAATCAAATGAGCGCTGCGGGAGATGCGAAGTTTGGAGCGAACATCTACACCGGAGGCTTCCAATTGGTTGATTTCTTTTTGAAGAATGATGGGATCGATCACCACGCCATTCCCGATAATGTTTAAGGTGTTATCCCTGAAAATTCCGCTTGGAATGGTGTGTAAAACGTATTTTTGTTGATTGAATTCCAAGGTGTGTCCGGCATTGGGCCCTCCCTGGAAGCGAGAAACAATTTTGTAGTTGGGCGTAATAACGTCAACAATTTTTCCTTTTCCTTCGTCGCCCCATTGCAACCCGAGAAGTACATCTACTTTTTTCATGAAATTAGGTGTTCAGGGGTTCAAATCCCTGGTTTGATTGATTTTTATCGTAATGTTCGCAAGTTCCGTTTTGTTGGAAGTTTTGGCAACTGGCGTAGAGATTTAGGCTATGATGTTTCACTTCCATTCCAAAGAGGTCGCCCATATCAGTTCTGGTTTCTTGGATGCGAGGGTCGCAAAATTCGGTTACCCGACTGCAATCCAAACAGATCAGATGGTCGTGCTGTTTAAAGCCGTAAGATCCTTCAAATTGGGCCATGTTCTTTCCAAACTGATGTTTGGTCACCAAATCACAAGCCAGCAATAAATCCAAGGTGTTGTAAACCGTTGCTCGGGAAACCCGATAATTTCGGGCCTTCATCTTCTCGTACAATCCTTCTACATCGAAATGTTCTTTCAACGAATAAATTTCATCGAGTATAGCAAAGCGTTCGGGAGTTTTTCGGTGCCCGTTTTCCTCTAAATATTGGGTGAAAATCTTTTTTACGGTATCTTTTACCGATTCAGACATGCATCTGGAATTGAATTTCAAAAGTACAAAAAAAATCCCACCCCCAAGGGCAGGATGTCATTGACTTTTCAACGATTGTGGAAATGTGCATCAAATCCAAAGCATGATGGCTGCCATGACCACCATGATGGAGTCCTCGATGATGGTGACTTTGGTCATGGGAAGATTGAAAACGGTTCCTAAACAAGCGCAAATGATTTTCTTTTTATTCATCACCGATTGCACTACGCCAATCAAACCGGTACCCATGATGAGCAAGGTGAGGGAATGGGGTAACCAGTCTAAACCAGAAACGTGATGGGGGAAGAAATCGAATAAGTAGGTCATGCCGGGGCCCAGCTCCAAGAGGGGATAGATCC